>NZ_JAHHPR010000723.1:0-34109 GCF_024606255.1 Endozoicomonas sp. SESOKO3 | reverse complement strand
CTGGCCAAAAGCCCGGGTCTGTCGGTTGCCTTGATCTCAAGCAGTGTCTTTTTAATCCCAGGCAAGTTACTGATGGTAATCTGGGGCTCTTTGGCAAAGTGTCTCAGTTGTCTGGGGGTGCGCTTCTGTGCTGCATCTGGCATTTGCCGGGGGGCACTGAGGATTTGTTGCAGGTAACTCTGAATCTGCATAATGCGTGATTCATTATTGCCGATAGCAGAACCATCTTCTTCTAATACCGTGTAAGTGTCCAGGCTGAACTGATCGCTGGAAGTGATGATTCTTGCGTCCTGAATACTGATGTGCAGATAGTCGAGTCCGGCTACCGTCGCAGCAAACAGATTGGGGCGGTCAGGCGCATAAACAAAAATTTGTGAACCACTGTGTTCCCTGTCAGTGTCGGTTTCACGGGTCAGAACCAGGGGGGGTGTTCCCTCGTGAGCGAGAATTCCCCGGGTATGCCAGGCAATTTCATGGGGGTCATGACGGGAAAAATAGTCATCATCCAGAGTCTCCCAGAGTGACTGGATCGATTGGGTGTCCAGATTGTTGTCAGCCAGAAGTTCGAGAGTCTCCTGCTGAATGTCCTGCAGTCTTTCATCACTGTCAGGCATATTCTCTATGCCGTACTCCAGAACCTGCCGGGTCTGACTATACAGTTGTTGCAATAGAGAAGAGCGCCAGCCATTCCATAACTCAGGGTTGGTGGCATTAATGTCGGCAACAGTGAGCAGATAGAGATGATTCAGACTGTTCAAATTACCCACTTTACGGGCGAAATCCTGAATGACTTCAGGGTCTGACAGGTCTTTTTTCTGGGCAGTGGTCGACAGGGTGAGGTGCTCGCGTACCAGCCAGACAATGAGTTTGGTGTCTACACGACGCAGGCCGTGTCTTCGGCAGAATACTTCGGCGTCAACTGCGCCCAGCTGGGAGTGGTCACCTCCACGACCCTTGCCAATGTCGTGATAAAGTCCGGCAACATAGAGCAGTTCGGGTTTTTTTATGTCATGGATGATTCGAGAAGCAATAGGGTATCGTTGCTTGTTTTCTTCGTAACGAAAGCTGCGCAGATGCTTTATCAGTAATAGCGTATGAGCGTCGACTGTGTAGGTGTGGAACAGGTCGAATTGCATCTGTCCGATTATGCGGCCAAACTCTGGCAGGTAGCGGCCAAGGATCCCAAAACGAGCCATTCTTCTCAAGCTGATAGTCAATCCGTAGGGTGCCTGCAAAAGCTGAAGGAATAATTTTGCACATCTGGGATCTTTTCTAAACTGGCTGTCAACAGTGTGACGAATATCGCGCAGTAACCGGATGGTTTCAGCCCTTGGGCCAAGAATATCCGGGTCTCGGGTCATCAGGACAAACATTTCCAGAATAGCTGGCGGGTGATCAGCGAATACCCGGTCATGGGTGACTTCAATATACTGATTATGTATCTGGAATCGCTCATTGATCGGGGTTATCGTCTGCGGTTTGTCTGCATTCAGGATCTTGTCATCAAAATGTTGGAGGATCAGGTCTTTGAACTGGCCAACGATTAGAACCGTGCGGAAGTAGCTTTGCATGAATTGTTCAACCGCCAGTGAGCCCGGGTGGTCCTGGTAACCAAACTGTTCAGCCAGTGATCGCTGATGGTCAAACAGAAGTCTGTCTTCGCCCCGGCCTGTGAGTGTATGCAACGCCCAGCGTATTTTCCAAAGGAACGCCCGGCAGCGGATCAGTTGTTCGTATTCAGCTTCCGTCAGAAAATTCAGGGCCATAAGCTTGATGGGGTCCTGAGTACCAAAATGACGTCTTGCCGTCCAGCCCAGCATGTGCAGATCACGGATGCCGCCGGGTGAGCCTTTTATGTTAGGTTCCAGACTGTAGGCAGTGTCAGCGTACTTTTTATGCCGGGCTTTCTGTTCGTCAAATTTGGCCTGAAGGTACTGATTACTGGGCCACATGTGGTGGATGTCGATCTTCTCCTGAAGTTGTTTATTCAGGTTTTCAGGATCGGACAGGGGGCGAGCTTCCATGAGGTTGGTGATGATCGTCAGATCACTTCTGGCCTGTTCAGTGCATTCTCTTAAGGATCGGACGCTGGAACCTACTTTTAAGCCGATGTCCCACAAAGTCGTTAGAAAAGCTTCGATTTCAGACTGATGGATCTGGTACTCGTCACTCTCCAGAAGAATCAGAATGTCGATATCGGAACCGGGGTGAAGCTCGCCGCGGCCATAACCCCCAACAGCGAGCAGGCTGATGTGTTCAGAATCGTCCCAGGCAGACTGTTCCCACGCTGTGATAAGAATCTGGTCTATGAGCCAGGTGTGGCTGTAAACCAGCTGATCAATATTGACTTCTTTACTGAACCATTGGTTCAGCGTTTCCCTGCCAGACTGAATAGTGTTTTTGTAAAGAGGGATGGAGGGTTGGTTGCTCAGAGCGGCAACAAATGCGTCTTTATCAAACAGTTGGGCTTTAAACTGGTCGGGAATCTGTGGGCTTGCGTGATTCATAATAGGTCCTGGCACTCCGTCGCTAATAAAACCGGCCCGCACTCTTTATAGATGAGATTTTATTGATAAGATGAGCGAGCCATTCAGGGATCAAAAGGGAAGCGTCTCTTCACTTCTGAGAGTCAGTATTTCGACGCCGTCAGCGGTAACAAGAATGGTGTGCTCCCACTGGGCAGAAGGGCGACGGTCCTTGGTGACCGCAGTCCATCCATCTCCCAGGAGTTTGGTAAACTTCTTACCAGCATTGATCATAGGTTCAATGGTGAATGTCATGCCTTCCTGCAGAACGCAGTCGTTATGATCGCCATAGCCGTCATAATGAAGGACTTGAGGGTCT
This sequence comes from Endozoicomonas sp. SESOKO3, assembly GCF_024606255.1. Taxonomy (NCBI): domain Bacteria; kingdom Pseudomonadati; phylum Pseudomonadota; class Gammaproteobacteria; order Oceanospirillales; family Endozoicomonadaceae; genus Endozoicomonas; species Endozoicomonas sp. SESOKO3. The sequence goes on along the minus strand of NZ_JAHHPR010000723.1, from coordinate 31,265 downwards.
TCGTGGAAGACTCTGCCGATACCGTGGCCGCAATACTCTTCAACTACTGAATAGTGATTGGCGTGAGCATGCCGGGCGATCACCCGACCAATATCACTTAACTTGACACCGGGCCTAACGATTTCAATGCCCTTGTAAAGACATTCCTGAGTGACTTTGACCAGTTTTTCAGCAAAAGGTTGCGAACTGCCTACCAGAAACATCTTGCTGGTGTCACCGTGATAACCGTCTTTGATGACAGTGATGTCGATGTTGAGCATGTCGCCATTTTTCAGGGTTTTCTTGTCGTTGGGGATGCCGTGACAGACAACGTGGTTAAGGGAGGTGCAAATCGATTTTGGAAAGCCGGGGCGGCCGGGAGCTGCACCATAGTTCAAGGGTGCCGGGATAGCCTGCTGTTCATTAACGATGTAGTCGTGACAGATACGATCAAGTTCACCAGTAGTAATGCCGGGTTTCACATGGGGAGTGATCATCTCCAGTACATCAGCAGCAAGCTTGCCGGCGACGCGCATTTTTTCAATATCTTCAGAGGTTTTGATCGTAACTTTCATTTCAAATGTTCTTTGTAGGGCGCGGGAAATACCGAGAGTGCTTTGCAGCGAGTGACCTTATGACGACAGAATAATAGGGTCGTTTTTCGCTCATGGCGGTTTACTTAAGCAGCTTTCCCGGGGCTTTACGGATTCACTTGCTGGAATTCTAACAGAAAAGAAGGGAGAGTTGGCTATCGTATAGTAGAACCGGTTTCCATGGAGTTGATGAATCTTCCTTCTAAGAAGTCTTCTGGCTATGAATCAACATTCGATTGTGGTATAAAACTGCGTCCTCGTGTTCAGGGTTGCCTGACTGCGAGGTTTTTATTTATTTTGTAACCAGAACTCACATACACCGACACATGATTCAGGGTGCCCTGGCTATCAGCGAAAGCTGATCATTGGGTCGAACTCATGGGGTGTGTGGAGGCCTAACCCTGTAACAGGAGATTTCTCATGGCTCAAGTCACCATGCGTGACATGCTCAAGGCGGGTGTGCATTTTGGTCACCAGACTCGTTTCTGGAACCCAAAGATGAACAAATTCATCTTTGGTGCTCGCAACAAGATTCATATCATTAACCTTGAGCACACCATGCCTGCCTTCAATGAAGCGATGAGCTTCATTCGCAAGCTTGCCGAAGGTAAGAACAAGATTCTTTTTGTTGGTACCAAGCGCGCTGCCGGTAAAATCATCCGTGAAGAAGCTGCTCGTTGCGGTATGCCTTTTGTGGCGCATCGCTGGTTGGGTGGTATGCTGACCAACTATAAGACCATTCGTCAGTCGGTCCGTCGTCTGCGTGATCTGGAAGCCCAGGCTGAAGACGGTACTTTCGAAAAACTGACCAAGAAAGAAGCCCTGATGCGCCGTCGCGATCTGGAAAAGCTGGATCGGTCTCTGGGTGGTATCAAGGAAATGGGTGGTCTGCCAGACGCGCTGTTTGTTATCGATGTTGAGCACGAGCGCATCGCTATTCAGGAAGCCAATAAATTGGGTATCCCTGTCATTGGTATCGTTGACACCAACTCCAGCCCTGAAGGTGTTGACTACGTTATCCCAGGTAACGATGATGCGATTCGCGCTATTCAGCTTTACATCAAAGCTGCTGCAGATATTGTCCTCGAAGGTCGTGCGGCAGCCAACACAGGCACTGAAAGCGAGTTTGTAGAAGTTGAAGCAGAAGCTGAAACTGAAGAAGCAGCTGAAGCCAAGGCTGATGACGGTCAGGAAGACGCTAAGGAAGCGTGATTTCCGGATCGTTGCGAAAAGGGGGCGTAGCCCCCTTTTTCAGATTAAAAAGAGCGTTTGTCACTTTGGGGTGGTCGTTGGCAAGAGCTTCAGTATGCACAAGCTTGTTCATATGTCATAAGCTTGAAGCGCTAAATAAATAAGCTCAAGGCTGCCCTGAACCCCTTATTGAATATTTGCGAGAGGAACCCACCATGGCAGCAATTACTGCAGCACTGGTTAAGGAACTGCGTGAACGCACTGGTCTGGGCATGATGGAGTGCAAGAAGGCTCTGGTTGCTTCGGAAGGTGATATCGAAAAGGCTATTGAAGAGCTGCGTAAATCTGGTCAGGCCAAGGCCGCCAAGAAAGCAGGTCGCACTGCCGCTGAAGGTATTGTCGCCACTAAAGTTGCCGAAGATGGTAGCTTCGGTGTAATGGTCGAAGTTAACTCCGAGACCGATTTTGTTGCCCGTGACGATAACTTCCTGAGTTACGTTCAGAGAGTGGTGGATGCCGCTTTTGATCGTAAGGAAGCTGACGTGGCCAAGCTGATGGAGGGTGAGCTGGAAGAAGCACGTCTGGCTCTGGTACAGAAGATCGGTGAAAACATTGGTGTTCGTCGTATTGAAATCGTAGAAGGCGGCGTGATTGACGCTTACGTTCACGGAAATAAGCGTATTGCTGTTTTGGTCAGCCTCGACGGTGGCAACTCCGAGCTGGCTCGTGATGTAGCTATGCACGTTGCTGCTGTTAACCCTCAGGTGGTTAACAAGGACGATATGCCAGCTGATCTGGTCGAGAAAGAGAAGGAAATCTTCAAGGCTCAGGCAGAGCAGTCCGGCAAGCCAGCTGAAATCATCGAGAAGATGATTGTTGGTCGTATCAACAAGTTCCTGGCTGAAAACAGTTTGACGGAGCAGCCTTTCGTTAAGGATCCTGATGTTAAAGTTGGCGCTCTGGCCAAGAAAGCGGGCGCTACCATCACAGGCTTCGTTCGCTACGAAGTGGGTGAGGGTATCGAGAAAGAAGAAGTGGACTTTGCTGCTGAAGTTCGAGCCCAGGCTGGACTCCAATCCTGATACTGTTAGTACTTAATGGATGGTGTCTGACCTTTCAGTTGAGTAGGCTTAATTGAGTCTGCTCAGCAGGTCTGCAGGTTTGCAGGTTTGCCCATATCCTGATGTCTGAGTATTGATGCACTGATGCAAGGTTGTATATGAGTGGCTGAATTTCAGCTGCCAATAGTGCATAAAACTCATTCATTGAGGTTTGGGGTGAGTCGGCAGGCCGTTGGGGACAGGCGCCTTTTCGCCTAACTCTGAATCGGAAAGCTGAAAATGCCGGCAAATGATAGACAACCGAAATATAAGCGCATTCTGCTTAAGCTCAGTGGTGAGGCCCTTCAGGGATCGGGGGACTTTGGTATTGATCCCAGTGTTCTTGACAGAATGGCCCTGGAAATCGGCCAGCTGGTGGGTATCGGCGTTCAGGTTGGTATCGTTATCGGTGGCGGAAATCTCTTTCGCGGAGCAGCGTTGAGTGCTGCTGGTCTTGATCGTGTGACTGGCGATCATATGGGGATGCTGGCCACAGTCATGAATGCCCTGGCTATGCGTGATGCCCTGGAGCGTTCAAACATCAATACCCGTGTCATGTCTTCCATTCCGATGGATGGTGTTGTTGAACACTATGACCATCGTCGTGCAATGCGCTACCTCAATGGTGGTGATGTAGTGATCTTTTCAGCGGGTACCGGTAACCCTTTCTTTACAACAGACTCAGCAGCCTGCCTTCGTGGTATTGAAGTTGAATCCGATGTTGTGTTGAAAGCAACCAAAGTTGACGGTATCTATGACAAGGATCCGGTTAAACATCCTGATGCAGTAAAATTTGAGTCCCTGACCTATGATGATGTGCTTGAGCGCAAACTTGGTGTAATGGATTTGACTGCGATCTGTCTGGTTCGTGATCAGCAGATGCCCGTTCGGGTTTTCAATATGAATAAATCCGGTGCTCTGCTCAATGCAGTGGTAGGTGGCGAAGAAGGAACACTGGTGAGTGGGGTGGTAAATGATTGAAGAAATTAAGCAAGATGCGCAAGAGCGCATGAGCAAGAGTGTTGACTCTCTGGATGGTGCATTTGCCAAAATTCGTACTGGCCGTGCTCACCCGAGTCTGCTGGATAGTGTCCGGGTTTCCTATTACGGCTCCGAGACGCCATTAAGCCAGGTTTCGAACATTTCTACTGAAGATGCCAGAACCCTGGCTGTTCGGGTCTGGGAAAAACAGATGGTGCCTGATGTAGAAAAAGCGATCCTTAAATCTGATCTGGGCTTGAATCCTTCCACTGCCGGTGAGGTGATTCGTATCCCTCTTCCTCCCCTGACTGAAGAGACCCGGAAGGGCTACACCCGTCAGGCACGTCAGGAAGCTGAAAACGCTAAAATTGCTATTCGCAATATTCGTCGTGATGCACTGGCCGACATCAAGGAGCTGGAAAAAGAAAAGGAAATCAGTGAAGACGATGAGCGTCGTGCACAGGACGATATCCAGAAGGTGACTGATAAATACATTGCTGCAGTCGATGCGGCGCTGGCCAGCAAAGAAAAAGATCTGATGGAAGTTTGAGTGCTTCATCTTCTTATTGGTTGCTTATAGACAGTCATGAGCGAGGAAAATCAGTCTGTTTGAATCTTGATGTAGCAGCCTGAATTTAATTGCTAATGCGGTTATAACAGCGTTCTCGTTAGCCCCTCCTCAGGGGCGTGGCTGCATTTCCTTTGCATGACTGCCTGTTGCTCCTCTAAATGTCTTATTTGATCAGGGATGTTGTCTCTCAGGCGGGTCTTTCCGTTCTGAGGCGTTAGGAGCGGCACTTTGCGGGTGTTTGTATTTAACTGTGAACGCCTCCAGGGGGCTGCAAATAAATTGTATTTTCAGATCAACAAAATAGTGAATGGCCATGAAATCGCTAGAGGAAATCGGCAACTTAGAGGGGATACCGGTGAGTAAGTTGCCCCGCCATGTGGCCATCATTCTGGATGGGAATAACCGCTGGGCGAAACGGCGACTGCTTCCGAGTCTTGCCGGACATCGAGCGGGTGTAAAAGCAGTAAGAGGAGTAGTTGAGGCTTGTGGTGAAGCAGGTATTAAGGTTCTGACTCTCTTTGCTTTCAGTAGTGAAAACTGGAATCGGCCGAAGAGTGAAGTGGATGGCCTGATGGAATTGTTCCTGAGGACATTGCGCAAGGAAACTGGCAAGCTCAAAAAAAATAATATCAGGTTGAAAATTATAGGCGACGTAAGTCGCTTTAGCCCTGACATTCAGGCGCAGATTGCAGAAGCAGAAGCTTTGACTGCTGACGGGGCGAAAGTGACCCTGGTGATTGCTGCTAATTATGGTGGGATGTGGGATATTGCTCAGTCTGCTCGTAAGGTGGCTAGCCTGGTGGAGCAGGGTGAGATATCCGCTGACGAGGTTGATGAGTCGTTGATTGGTCAGCATTTGAGTACGGCTGGTATACCCGAGCCCGACCTTTTAATCAGAACCAGTGGTGAGCAGCGTATTAGTAACTTCCTTCTGTGGCAGTGTGCCTACAGCGAATTTTATTTTACCAAAACCTTGTGGCCGGATTTCGATCGCAGGGAGTTTGAGCGTGCGCTCCTGGCTTATGTCAATCGTCAGCGACGATTTGGCAAGACCAGCGAGCAGGTGGAGGCTGAGGCTACGTGTTAAAACAGAGAATTCTCACTGCCGTGTTTCTGGCAGTTATGGCCTTAGGGAGTGTTGTTTTTCTTTCTCCCACCGCTTTTTCGATCCTGATTGCTCTGGTTATTATGCTTGGAGCCTGGGAGTGGGCCAACTTGTCTGGTTTCAAGGACACCGCCGCCCGGGTGGGTTATGTGTTATTGACTGGTGGGGTCTGCTGGTTTGTTAAAGATATGTCAGCCTATATACTGCTGGCTGTATCTGTCGTCTGGTGGCTGGTAGCATTTGCTCTGGTCAAGGGTTATCCTTCTTCCGCCTATTTCTGTCACAGTCGTTTTTTAAGGCTGATGATGGGCTTGTTGACGTTGGTCCCGGCCTGGTTTGCTCTCACAAAACTCAAATTCCATGACCAGCAGGGTTGGACCATCATGCTGGTATTCCTGCTCGTCTGGGCGGCTGATGTGGGGGCCTATTTTGCCGGTAAGGGTCTCGGGCGTCACAAGCTGGCTGAACGGGTGAGTCCCAAGAAAACGATTGAAGGATTAGTGGGCGGGCTGCTGATGTCGTTACTGGTAGCGGCCTGTGTGGGGCTCTACTTTGACCTTTCTTTTGCCCGTGGGCTGGGGCTTTTAGTGCTTTCAATAGTTGTCGTGCTGGTTTCCGTGCTGGGCGATCTTTTTGAAAGTATGCTCAAGCGAGAGCGTGGGATTAAGGACAGTAGTAATTTACTGCCCGGCCATGGTGGGGTGCTGGATCGAATAGACAGCCTGACGGCGGCTGTGCCGGTCTTTACTCTTGCTTTGGTTATCGGTGGGAGTTAAGCATGCAGCAGGTTTGTGTACTGGGCTCAACCGGGTCTATCGGAAAAAACACTCTGGATGTCATTGCCCGAAACAGTGATCGTTATAAAGTAAGGTCGCTGGTCGCATGTCGGAGTCATGACCCGATGCTGGAGCAGGTCAGGGCATTTAAGCCCGACTTTGCTGTAATGTCAGATCCTGCTGTTGCAGACCAGTTGAGGGTGTCGGTTAAAGCTGAAGGAATCAAAACAGAGGTTCTTGGTGGTAGCCGTTCAGTCGCTCAGGTGGCCGCTGATTCAGACGTCGATATCGTCATGGCAGCTATTGTCGGAGCGGCAGGTCTTTTGCCTACTCTGGCTGCTGTCAAGGCAGGCAAGAAAGTCTTGCTGGCAAACAAAGAGGCGCTGGTAATGACTGGTGCGCTTTTTATGGATTCAGTGAAAGAGTCCGGAGCTCAGTTGTTGCCTATTGACAGTGAACACAATGCTATCTTTCAGTGCCTTCCTCATGGTTATCGACAAGGTCTTCAGAGCATTGGGGTTCGCAGGATTTTATTAACCGCTTCGGGTGGTCCTTTCAGGGATATTCCGGTAGAAGCTCTTCCAGCTGTCACGCCTGCCCAGGCCTGTGCTCATCCGAACTGGCGTATGGGGCGAAAAATCTCTGTAGACTCGGCGACCATGATGAACAAGGGGCTTGAGTTTATTGAGGCGTGCTGGCTCTTTGGTGCCCGCCCCTCACAGGTCGAAGTGGTGATTCATCCGCAGAGTATTATTCATTCTCTGGTGGACTATGAGGATGGCTCGGTTCTGGCCCAGATGGGGAACCCGGATATGCGCACACCTATTGCTCATGCAATGGCCTGGCCGGAACGCATCCAGTCCGGTGTAGAGCCACTTTCTCTGGCCGATGTTGGCAGGCTGGATTTTCAGAAGCCCTGTCTGCAGCGTTTCAGGTGTTTGCAGCTGGCTCAGGATGCTGCATCTACTGGTGGTACTGCTGCCGCTATGCTTAATGCAGCCAATGAGGCGGCTGTAGAAGCCTTTCTGGGCGATCATCTTCGCTTTGATCGTATCCCGGAAGTCATTGATGCCACTCTTCAGGCGCTTCAGGTGAAGAGTGCTGGTGATATTGAGCAGGTGCTGGATGCTGATCGAAAGGCCAGGTTACAGGCCAGAACCCAGATTGAATATTGGCACAAGACAGCTTGATGTTCTTAAGGTTTAAATGCATATATTTCACTGTCATTCTGGCGATATTCTATTTACAGTCGTACATTGAATCATAAAACTCTGTCAACTGCTGCTGTCTGGAAGTTCAGGGTCGAGGCAGTCAGTCTGGCGTAACGGAGGTTGGGTAACGCGAAATGATATTTGGAACTTTGCAGACGTTTCTGGCCTTTGTCATAACGTTAGGGATTCTTGTCAGTATTCATGAATTTGGTCATTTTTGGGTGGCTCGGCGATGTGGTGTCAGGGTACTGCGCTTTTCAGTAGGCTTTGGCAAACCACTTTGGAGTCGCACCGATCGTCAGGGCACTGAATACGTGATTGCAGCCATCCCTCTTGGTGGTTATGTCAAGATGCTGGATGAGCGGGAGGGGCCTGTACCCGAATCGGAGAAGGCGTTCGCTTTTAACAATAAACCGGTCCTCTCCCGGATAGCGATTGTGGCCGCGGGGCCGATCGCTAATTTCCTGCTGGCCATAGCCGCGCTCTGGTTAATGTATGTACTGGGCGTAAAGACCATGCTACCACAGGTTGAGCAAGTATTACCTGACTCTCCTGCAGCCGTGGCTGGTATTCAGCCTGGAGATGAGATTTTAAGAATCGGTTCGGCAGATACACCCGGGTGGCAGCAGGTTAATATGGAGCTTTTGTCGTTTATTGGCGACAATCGTTCTGTCGATGTAACTGTCAGGCAGGGAATCCCCGGCCAAAAGCCGGTAGGGAGTGAAGTCGTCAGGCAGGTGCCTCTGAACGACTGGCTGGTAGGTCAAGAGGATCTGAATCCAGTCAAAGCGCTGGGGATTGTCCCCTATTCACCTCAAATACCAGCCGTTATCGGTCAGGTTGTAGCGGGTGGTGCTGCCGAGCAGGCGGGCCTTCAGACGGGTGACAAAATCCTCAAAACCAATGGTGAGCCTGTACAGGATTGGCTGGCATGGGTTAACCTGATTCGTAGTCACCCTGGCAAAACACTGCAATTAGAAATTGAGCGAAAGGGTAGTCTCCGGAGCATTACCATGACGCCCGGTGAGAAAGAGGTGGAGGGTCAGCTTGTCGGTTATATCGGTGCAGGTGTTCAGTCAGTCTCCTGGCCTGACGATATGATCAGAACCTTGCAATTTAACCCTCTGTCTGCAATTCCTAAAGCCATTCAGGCTACGTCAGCTTTGACGGAAATGACGCTTGAGTCGCTGTGGAAGATGGTTGTTGGCTTGGTTTCGGTAAAAAACTTGAGCGGTCCCATTACCATTGCTAAAGTGGCTGGCGCATCCCTGCAATCAGGGCTGGAGAATTTTCTCTACTTCCTGTCTATGTTGAGTGTCAGTCTTGGGGTTTTAAATTTACTGCCTATTCCTGTACTGGATGGAGGACACCTGTTGTTTTATCTGGTGGAATGGGTCAGAGGAAAGCCGCTGTCTGAAAAGGCTCAGATGGTTGGGTTGAAAATTGGGGTGACTCTGGTGGTCAGTGTAATGATGCTGGCTCTTTATAATGACATAAGCCGGCTTTTCTGATGCGACTACCCAGAGTGAAAAATGAACACGGACTAAGAACGGATTCCATGAAGCGATCACTGTTGTCTCTGCTGATTGGCTCAATGGCCTATGCGTCAGGTGCTAACGCTTTTGTAGTGTCTGATATCCGGATTGATGGCCTCCAGAGGGTTTCAGCCGGTACAGTATTTAATGCTCTGCCCATAGAAGTTGGCGATGATATTGAATCTGTGCAGATTTCCAGTGCAGCTAAATCCCTGTTCCGGACAGGGTATTTCAAAGATATTCAAATGGCCAGAGATGGCGATGTTCTGGTCGTTTCGGTTATTGAGCGACCTTCCATCAGTGAAATTGTCATTAAGGGTAATAAAGCCATCAAGACGGATGATCTCAAACAGGGCCTGAGCAAGTCGGGCCTGGCCGAAGGTGAGATTTTTCAGCAGGCAACTCTGGAGGCTATTCGACTTGAGTTGGAGCGTCAGTATGTTGCTCAGGGTCGTTACGGTGCGAGAATTACCGCTGATGTTGAAGCTCAGCCTCGAAACCGGGTCAAGCTAACGATTAATGTCAAAGAGGGAAAGGTCGCGACCATTCAACATATCAATGTTGTTGGTAACACGGTTTTTCCTCAGCAAGATGTGCTAGATCTGTTTGAACTTAAAGAATCTCACTGGCTTTCATTCTTTGGTTCCAGCGATAAGTATTCCCGTGAAAAGTTATCGGGTGATCTGGAGCGACTCCGCTCCTATTACCTGGACCGTGGTTACATCAACTTTAATATTCGCTCCACCCAGGTGTCGATCAGCCCAGACAAACAAAGTGTCTTTATCACAGTGAATATTGACGAAGGCGATAAATACACAATTAGTGATGTCAAGCTGGCGGGCGACTTAATTATCCCTGAGGAAGAGGCCAAAAGCCTGTTGCTGGCCAAGCCTGAACAGGTATTTTCCCGCCGTGTGATTACCACAACAGAAGAAATTCTGAGCAGGCGTCTCGGTAATGAAGGTTATACCTTTGCCAATGTGACGGGTATACCTACTCCGGATCACGAAAAGAAGACCGTTTCCCTGACTTTCTTTGTTGATCCCGGTAAGCGTGCTTATGTTCGCAGGCTTAACTTCTCTGGAAATACCAAAACCGAAGATGAGGTTCTGCGTCGTGAGATGCGTCAGATGGAGGGGGCTTCTGCGAACACTCAGAAAATTGAGCAGTCCAAGGTGCGTCTTGAGCGTCTGGGTTTCTTCAAGTCAGTCAATATTGAAACACCTCCGGTTCCCGGAACCAGTGATCTGATCGATGTAAACTATACCGTTGAAGAGCAGCCTTCGGGCAGTATTTCAGCCAGTGTGGGTTTCTCCCAGTCTGATGGTCTGTTGTTGGGTGGCTCTATTAGTCAGAACAATTTCCTGGGGACGGGTAACAAAGTATCTGTGGGTCTGAACAAGAGTGATGTCAGCCAGCTTTATAACTTCAGTTTTACGGATCCTTACTTCACCGTAGATGGTGTGAGCCGTGGTTTTAACTTGTACCATCGTTCTTATGATTACAGTGATACAGATATTTCGAACTACGCTGCAGACACGACCGGTGCGAATGTTAACTTTGGTTACCCGATTTCGGAAACTCAGTCTATCAGTATGGGGTTGGGTGTTGATGCTACCAGCATTACAACGGGTTCAGAAACACCGGATTATATTCTCGACTATTTGAAAGAGAATGGTGATAGTTTCACAAACATCAAATCGACGCTGAGCTGGTCTGAAAATGAATTGAATCGCGGCTTGCTGCCTACACGGGGTTATTCTCAGAGCGCCTCGGTGCAGGTGACCATTCCGGGATCGGATGTCAATTTCTACAAGCTCATTTATCGTGGTCAGTACTTCTATCCTTTTACTGGCTCACTGACAGGGCGCATTTCTACCAGAATTGGTTATATTGGAGCCTATGGTGATACCACTGATATACCTTTCTTCGAGCATTTTTATGCAGGTGGCTTTGGCTCTGTTCGTGGCTACAAAGACAACTCTCTGGGTCCTAAAGCTAAAGAGAAGAATGACAATGATTACAACGCCATTGGCGGTGATTTTGTCTTCGAGGGTACCGCTGAAGTGCTCTTCCCTCTGCCTTTTGTAAAAGATCAGCGTTCGTTAAGAACCAGTCTGTTCTTTGATTACGGTAATGTCTTTGATACCAGCTGTCCCAGTGGTGACATCAAGGATTGTTCGCAGCCAGACTTTGGTTCGCTCCGTTACAGTGTGGGTGTGGGACTAACCTGGATTACGCCGCTTGGACCGCTGACTTTTAGTCTGGCCAAAGCCCTCAATCCCGAAGGAGAAGACGAGACTCAGGTGTTTGCGTTCTCCCTCGGTACACCTTTTTAAGAGGCTTTCATGATCTTATTGGGGGCAGCTTGTCGACATTCGCAGCTCTCAATGAGATTGTCAGAAGGCACTATAATGATGAAAGCTGGCCAGATGACTTCCTGTTGGCTTTCAACTTTACTTTCCCCTGACTTTTTCCATGATCTGACAATATAGAATCATGGTTCTGTATACGATAGGTGCCCACTGTTTTTGCCCTAAGAAGCGGTCACTTTTTACTGATTCTATACAAGCACAGTAGTATAAATAGATGCGATATAGTGCCATTTCATTATAATGAGGCGGTTCTCGCATGCCGTTGTAGGGAAGCTCCGAAGCTGTTTTAGAATTTATCGGGTGAGTATTTCAGGCTTCAGAGAGTTTCTGGTATACAGAGGTATACTCAGTTTTGGACTTTGCGTTTTTATTCAGGAGAATGAACTTGAAATCGATCAAATTGGCGTTTGTTGCTCTGCTACTGTTATCTCCGTTAGCGCAGGCACAAAAAATCGCTGTTGTGGATTCAGAGATGGCTGTTCTGGAATCAGACGCAGCTAAAAAGTATGCCAAAGAAGCTGAAAAGACGTTTGCTCCTAAAATCAAGAAGCTCAAAGCACTGCAGGATGAACTCAGAGCACTGGAACAAAAGCTTCAGAAAGACGGTCCCACGCTCACTGAAGGCCAGCGTGAGAGTCGGCAGGTTGAGATCAAGCGTAAGTTTGAAGATCTGCAGCTGCAAGATCGACAGTTGCGTAGCGAAAAAGCCCGTTCTGATCAGACTGAGCTGGGTAAGTTGAGGCCGAAGCTTGAAAAAGCAATCGAGGAAGTGTCTAAAGAGCAGGATTACGATCTGGTTCTGGAGAGAGGTGCTGCGCGTTTCGTCAAGCCCGGGTTTGATATCACTCGCAAGGTGATTGAGCGCATGAACAAGTTGAAGTAATTCATGAAGCAGTCTTTTTCCTTTACCCTGTCTGAGCTGGCTGACAGGGCTGATGCTGAACTCAAGGGTAATCCTGGCGAGTGTATCTTTGGTTTGAACACCCTTCAGGATGCTGTTTCAGGGGAGCTGGCTTTTTTAGCGAACCCCGCCTACGCCCGCTATCTGAAGAACACTGGGGCCAGTGCCGTTATATTGGCCCCGGCTCAGGCTGAGACATGGGCTGGAAATGCACTGGTTCTTGACAATCCCTACCTGGGGTATGCTGCTCTTTCTCACCTCTTCGATACCGATAAAGGGCAGCCGGAAGGTGTCCACCCCTCTGCAGTTATTGCTTCAGACGCTGAGATTCATCCATCGGCCGCAATAGGTCCTAAGGTAGTGGTTGAATCGGGAACTCAGATCTCTGAAGGTGTTCGCATTGATTCAGGTGCTGTGATTGGTCATGACACTGTTATTGGCAAGAACAGTCATGTCTGTCGGAATGTTTCAATCTGTCACGGTGTTTTTATTGGTGAACGCTGTATTATTCATGCCAATGCTGTTATTGGGGCTGATGGTTTTGGTAATGCCTGTTTAGATGGCCGGTGGCATAAAATTGCCCAGATTGGTGGAGTGGTTATTGGTAACGATGTTGAGATTGGTTCCTGTACCTGTATTGATCGTGGCGCATTGGGTGATACGGTGATACACGACGGCGTCAGGATCGACAATCTTGTCCAGATTGCTCACAACGTGGTGATAGGCAAGCACACCGCTATTGCTGCCAATGTTGGTATTTCCGGTAGTACCAGGGTCGGTGAGTATTGCACTATTGCGGGTGCTTCGGGTCTTGCGGGGCATATCACTATTGCTGATCATGTTCATTTGTCTGGAATGGCGATGGTCACCAAGTCCATATCCCGCTCAGGTGCCTACGCCTCCGGAACCGGCATGATGGAGGTTGCGGAGTGGCGAAAGAATGCAGTGCGCTTCAGGAAGCTTGACGACATGGCCAAACGTTTGAAGCAGTGTGAACGTCGACTCGACGAGTGAGAGGTGTTTTTATGTACTGTTCAATCGGTACGCATTGCTAAAAGGCTGGTTTTCCAGCCTTTTGTTGTCATTAGCCGGGTGTTCCGTTAACTGAGTCCACGGAGCAGGTGTCTCATATTCTGAGTTTCCGGATGAAAGTCAGGCAGGAAGACAGGGCTGAACTTGTAACCTTGAAAAGAAATATCTGGAAGTTCTCCTGTCAAAGGTTGGTTGGTGGTAAGATAGCGCGTTCTGCTGAAATAACCTGTGCAAGAAAGGAACTATAGTCTTGATTGATTCCCGTTCCAGCCAAGAATCAAATGCTGTTCGAGATGAGTTGATTCATCCGACAGCCATCATCGATCCGAATGCCGTTCTGGCACCGGACGTAAAGGTCGGACCCTATGCCGTTGTCGGCGCAAACGTTGAAATTGACTCTGGAACAGAAATTCACGCCCATGCGGTTGTCAAAGGGCACACCAGAATAGGTAGAAATAACCGTATTTTTCAATTTGCCAGTGTCGGCGAAGATTGTCAGGATCTGAAGTACGCAGGTGAAAGGACTTGGCTGGAAATCGGCGACAATAACGTAATCCGCGAAGGCTGCACTATACATCGGGGGACTACTCAGGATCATTCGATCACCCGGATCGGCTGTAACAACCTGTTGATGGCTTATGTCCATGTGGCTCATGACTGTATCGTTGGCGATAACATTATCATGGCCAATAACGCTACGCTGGCAGGTCATGTCAGGATCGGTGATGGGGTTATCCTTGGCGGATTTACCACCGTCCATCAGTTCTGTGTAATCGGTGATTACAGTATGAGTGCTGCTCACACTGCTATCTTCAAGGATGTTCCTGCATTCGTGATGGTCAGTGGCAACCCGGCCAAGGCGCATGGCATGAACTTTGAGGGGATGAGGCGCCGTGGTTACAGTCCGGAACTGATCCGGGGATTACGCCAGTGTTACAAGCTGATCTATCGACAGGGTCTGCGAACCAATGAGGCACTGGGCAGGCTTGAATCCATGGAGAAACAGCCTGAAATCCAGTTGCTGATTGATTCTCTGAAAGCGTCGACTCGCGGTATCACACGCTGATTCCGGGATTCGGCCTTTCCTGCCAGCCACATATTTTTCACGGTAAATAGGAATGTCCAGAACACTGTCATTTGCTCTGGTGGCCGGGGAGGCCTCGGGTGATCTTCTGGGGGCAGCGCTGATCAAAGAGATCAAACGCCATCATCCTGATGCCCGATGTTACGGAATCGGTGGCCCGATGATGATCTCCGAAGGGTTTGAGAGTCTTTTTCCCATGGAGAGACTTTCGGTGATGGGGCTTGTTGAAGTACTGGGACGACTGAAAGAGTTATTAGGCATTCGCAGGCAGCTGAAAGAAACCTTTGTGTTAGAAAAGCCGGATGTTTTTATCGGAATTGATGCGCCTGACTTTAACTTGCCATTGGAAAAGTACCTTAAATCCAATCAGATACCCACCGTTCATTATGTAAGTCCTCAGGTTTGGGCATGGCGGGAAGGGCGTTTGAAAAAAATCAGGCGCTCGGTTGATCATATGCTCGCGCTGCTTCCGTTTGAAGCGGATTACTATCAGGGACATGGAGTCCCGGTGACGTTTGTTGGTCATCCTCTGGCCGATCAGGTGGCCCGGGAGCCGGACACTGTTAAAGCTCGACGCTGTCTTGGAATAGCTGAAGAAGGGCTTGTGGTGGCCCTGTTGCCAGGCAGTCGAAAAGCGGAAGTAGCTCGTTTGGGGAGGCTTTTTTTAGAAACGGCGCGTCTGTTAAAGAAAGATCATCCCGATATTCGGTTCCTGATTCCCTGCGCCAGTGAAAAGAGAAAGTTACAGCTACTGCCACTGTTGGAAGATTTTTCGGATCTGGATGTCATGGTTGCCATTGGTAAAACGTCCGTAATGATGGCGGCAGCCAATGCCATTTTGATTGCATCGGGAACTGCTACCCTTGAGGCGGCTCTGCACAAGAAGCCCATGGTGATCAGTTATCGAATGGCGTCATTGAGTTTTGCCATTCTCAGCCGGTTGGTGAAAGTAGATCATGTAGGGTTGCCGAATTTGTTGGCGAACGAGCCCTGTGTCCCCGAATTGTTGCAAGACGATGCGACCACTGAAAAGCTCCATAAAGCCATGATAAAGGCATTAGACGATCAAGAATGGCGAAATCATCTGGTGCGGGAATTTACGGCGATTCACAAAACCCTAAAGCGAGATGCCAGTGCACTGGCTTATGAGGCGGTGATGTCAGTGGTAGGAAAATACAATGCAACAAAATGATCTGGGTTTATTCACTGTCCCCGAGAAAGTGACACGGATTTGTGGTGTCGATGAAGTGGGTCGAGGTCCGCTCTGTGGTCCGGTAGTCACGGCTGCTGTTATCCTCGATCCTGCCTATCCCATCGTCGGTCTGAATGATTCCAAGAAACTGTCTGAAAAGAAACGTGACGTTCTCTTTGAAGAAATCAAAGAGAGAGCACTGGCCTGGTCCATCGGAAGGGCTGAAGTTCATGAGATCGATGAACTGAATATTCTTCATGCTACTATGCTGGCCATGCAGAGGGCGGTTGCAGGCCTTTCAGTGAAGCCTGAACTGGCCTTGATCGATGGTAATCGCTGTCCTGATCTGCCATGTCCTGCTGAGGCTGTGGTGAAAGGGGATGGACGCATTCCAGAGATTGGGGCAGCCTCCATTCTGGCGAAAGTAACACGTGATCGTGAAATGGTTGAACTGGAAAAGCTTTATCCGGGTTACGGGATAGCTGGTCACAAGGGTTATCCAACCAAAGTTCACATCGATGCCCTGAAAAAACTCGGGGCGACAGCTATTCACCGTCGTTCTTTCAGGCCCGTCCGTGAAGCACTGGAAGCATCAGGGGTTTGACAGAGCTGGCAGATAACTCAGCTCTGTTGTTAGAATTAAAAATCACCATTAGTCGGTTTACCTTCACTCATGCCTGCACGTTTCATACATCTGAGACTTCATACAGAATTTTCCCTGAGCGATGGCCTGGTCCGCATCAAGCCCCTGATCAAGGCAGCTGGAGAGCAGGGTTTTCCTGCTGTGGCTGTTACGGATCAGTCGAACCTTTGCTCACTGGTAAAATTTTATAACGGTGCCCAGGGGGCGGGTATTAAACCAATCAGTGGGGCTGACCTTTGGGTGACGCATTCTGATCCGGCTCTTGAGCCTGTCAGACTTGTGCTGCTTTCCATGAATGAGCATGGCTACAGAAATCTCACAGAGCTGATTTCCCGGTCATTCCTGGAAAATCAGCGCCATGGCAGGGCCGTTGTCAAAAGGGAATGGATTCAGGAAAAATCTGAAGGCCTGATAGCGCTGTCAGCTGCCAGGGAAGGGGATGTAGGTCAGGCTATTCTCAATGGCAATGAAGCGCTGGCAGGTGAGCTTTTGACCGAATGGATGGAAGCCTTCCCGGGGCGTTACTACCTTGAGCTTCACAGAACCTCGCGAGCCGGTGATGAGGAGTGTTTGCACGGCTCCATAACTCTGGCTGAAAAATACAATTGTCCGGTGGTGGCCACCAACGATGTCATGTTCATCAACAAAGAAGACTTCGAAGCCCACGAAGCCCGGGTGTGCATTGGTGAAAGTTCAACGTTGGACGACCCGCGCAGGGTCAAGCGCTACAGCGAAGAGCAATATTTGAAAACGGAAGAAGAGATGTGCGAACTCTTCTCCGACATACCTGAAGCGCTTGAAAATTCAGTGCAAATTGCCCGGCGCTGCTCGGTATATGTGCATCTGGGCGAGTACTTTCTGCCAGAATTTCCCATCCCTGAAGAGATGACGATGGATGCGTTTTTCAGGAAGTTTTCTCACGATGGTTTGACCGAGCGTTTGCAAACCATTCTGAACCCTGCTGATCCTGAATACGCGAGCAAAGAAAAAGTGTACCGGGATCGTCTTGATTTCGAGCTGGATATTATTCTCCAGATGGGATTTCCGGGCTACTTTCTGATCGTAATGGACTTTATTCAGTGGTCTAAAAATAACGGCATTCCGGTAGGGCCGGGTCGTGGTTCCGGTGCTGGCTCACTGGTGGCTTACGCTCAAAAAATTACTGATCTGGACCCTATTCAGTACGACCTGCTGTTCGAGCGATTCCTTAATCCTGAACGTGTATCCATGCCTGACTTTGACGTCGACTTCTGCATGGATGGCCGGGACAGGGTTATTGATTATGTGGCCAGAACTTATGGCCGTGATGCGGTATCCCAGATAATTACCTTCGGTACCATGGCGGCTAAAGCGGTGGTCAGGGACGTAGCCAGGGTGCAGGGTAAGTCCTATGGTCTGGCAGACCGGCTCTCGAAAATGATCCCCTTCGAAATTGGTATGACGCTCAGCAAGGCTTATGAGCAGGAAGCCATGATCAGGGATTTTCTTGATATCGATGAAGATGGCAAGGAAATCTGGGATATGGCGCTCAAGCTGGAAGGGGTTACCCGGAATGTTGGTAAGCATGCCGGTGGTGTCGTTATAGCACCCACCAAACTGACAGATTTTGCTCCGCTTTACTGTGATGAATCCGGTAGCGGTGTCGTTACCCAGTTTGACAAAAATGATGTTGAGTCAGCCGGTCTGGTGAAGTTTGACTTCCTGGGGCTAAGAACCCTGACCATCATCGACTGGGCGCTGAAAATGATCAATCCCCGTCGCCAGCAGCTTGGCGAGGATGAACTCGACATCATGATGATCGATCTGGAGGACAAGTTCTCCTACGACATGCTTAAGCGAGCTGAGACAACAGCCGTTTTCCAGCTTGAATCCCGGGGTATGAAAGATCTGATCAAGCGGCTTCAGCCCGACTGTTTTGAAGATATTATCGCTCTCGTGGCTTTGTTCCGCCCGGGACCGCTGCAATCGGGCATGGTGGATAATTTTATCAACCGCAAGCATGGCCGGGAAGAGTTGTCCTATCCGGATGCTCAATATCAGCATGAGTGGCTTCAGCCGATTCTTCAGCCTACCTATGGCATCATCCTTTATCAGGAGCAGGTTATGCAGATCGCTCAGGTGCTGGCAGGCTACACCCTGGGTGGTGCGGATATGCTCCGTCGGGCTATGGGTAAGAAAAAACCTGAAGAAATGGCCAAGCAGAGGGCTGTCTTTGAAGAAGGGGCTATCAAGCAGGGGATTGATGGCGAACTGGCGATGAAAATCTTCGACCTCGTGGAGAAATTCGCTGGTTACGGTTTCAATAAATCTCACTCGGCCGCCTATGCTCTGGTCTCTTATCAGACGCTCTGGCTGAAAGCCCATTACCCTGCTGAGTTTATGGCGGCGGTCATGAGTTCGGATATGCAGAATACTGACAAGGTCGTGACGTTCATTGAAGAGTGTCGTGAGATGGAACTGACAGTCCTGCCGCCGGATGTAAACAGTGGTGACTATATGTTTGGTGTTAATGACGACGGACATATTGTTTATGGCCTGGGTGCCATCAAGGGCGTGGGGGAAGGGCCTATTGAGTCTATTGTTGCAGCCAGAAAGTCTGGCGGCCCGTTCAAGGATCTCTTTGATTTCTGTGAGCGTGTCGATGCCAGGAGTATCAATAAGCGGGTTCTGGAAGCTTTGATTCGTTCCGGTGCCCTTGACCTGCTGGGGCCTGCGCCGGGTAAAAAGTCTCGATACAACTTTAACCGCGCGGTATTGGAGTCCAGTCAGCCTGAAGCCATGAAGGCGGCAGATCAGGCTGCCAAGAGCTTTGACTCTGGTCATGGCGATTTGTTTGGAGCACTGGTGCCAGCCGGAGAGGAGAATATCTATGACAAGTATGACAGTGTCGAAGAGTGGACTGACAAAGTCAGGCTGGGGGGCGAAAAAGACACGTTGGGTTTGTATCTGACCGGTCATCCCATTGATGAATATGAGCAGGAGATCAAGCACTTTATTCGTAACCGTATCAGGGATCTTCAGCCGGCCAGAGGAGAAAGTCAGAACATAGCCGGTTTGGTGGTGGCCATGAGGACCATGAAAAATAAACGCGGCGACAAAATGTGCTTTGTTACCTTGGATGATCGTACTGGACGGATTGAAGTGTCTATCTTTGCAGATGTTTTTGAGCAATGTCAGGCACTTATCAAGATGGATACGGTGATTGTCTTCGAAGGGGAGGTCAGTTTTGATGATTATTCTGGTAGCCTCAAGGTCAGGGCCAGGAAAGCCCTCAACCTGATCGATGCCCGAAGCTACTATGCCCGCAGGCTGCTGGTAGATTTAAGCAGTGAGCAGGTGGACAGAGCGTTTCATACCAAAATGTCCGGCTTGCTCGAACAGCATCCGGGTCGGCTTCCGGTGCAGGTCAACTACAATCGTGAAGACGCTTCCGCCAGTCTCCAGTTAGGCGAAAAATGGAATGTCAGTCCCAGTGATGATCTTGTGCTGGGCTTGAGGCAATGGCTGGGTAAGGAGTCCGCCAAAGTTGAGTATCAGTAACAGACGCTTACTCTTATTCACTCGACATCCTGGTCGCTTTTACGTATTTTTCGCTGATGCTGAACTCTTGAAGTGGAATCTATGAACCCGAACTATCTGGATTTTGAACAGCCAATCGCTGAGTTGGAAGCCAAGATCGAAGAACTGAGACTGGTCAGCAGCGATGCCGAGCTGAATATTACTGATGAAATCAGCCGTCTGCAGGATAAATGCAAAACCCTGACTGAACAGATTTTTTCTGATCTGTCTGCCTGGCAGGTAGCTCAGCTTTCAAGACACCCGCGTCGTCCTTACACTCTGGATTACATTCAACATCTTTTTACTGAGTTTGATGAGCTGCATGGTGATCGACACTTTGCCGATGATCCTTCAATGATTGGTGGCATTGCCCGATTCAATGGTCGCCCGGTGATGGTGATTGGTCATCAGAAAGGCCGTGAGATCAAAGAAAAAGTACTTCGTAACTTTGGCATGCCCAAGCCCGAAGGCTACCGGAAGGCCTGTCGACTCATGGAGATGGCCGAACGATTCAAAATGCCCATCATGTCGTTTATTGATACTCCGGGTGCTTATCCGGGAATTGGTGCAGAAGAGCGTGGCCAGAGTGAGGCTATAGCCTACAATCTGGCCGTTATGTCCCGTCTTAGAGTGCCCATTATCTCTACGGTCATTGGAGAGGGTGGCTCCGGTGGTGCGCTGGCCATTGGTGTCTGTGACCGGCTGTTAATGTTGCAAAACTCAATTTACTCGGTGATCTCTCCGGAGGGCTGTGCATCGATTCTCTGGAAGAAGTCTGAATATGCCTCTACCGCTGCAGAAGCCATGGGTGTTACCGCAACCCGGCTAAAGGAGTTGGGGCTGGTGGATCGTCTGGTCAAAGAGCCTCTCGGTGGCGCTCACAGTCAGCCAGACGTGATGGCCGCTGCACTAGGTGATGCCCTGGAAGAGGAGCTTCTGAAACTGGAGAAAATGGACGCTGATGAATTGATTGAAAGCCGTTACCAGCGAATCAGGGATTACGGCTCTGTCTGATGGCTGATCAGCCTATTAAAAAGGATCAACGATTGAAAAAGTGTTTCATTCCATCCGGGAGTGAAGGATTTATCTCATTAATTGAACACCTCTCTGAGCAACTCAAAACGGTTGCCGGGAAGCCCATTGTAGTGGCCTTCAGCGGTGGTGTGGATTCCACTGTTCTTCTTCATTTACTGGTGTCTATGCGTGAAGAGGGAGTGATTGGGTCTCTCTCGGCAGTTCATATTCATCATGGGCTCAGTGATAACGCTGATGCCTGGGCGGAACACTGTCTGTCTCTCTGCAAGCAATGGCAGGTGCCTCTGGAGGTGGTTAGAGTCGTTATTGAGCCGTCCTCTGATATAGAACAACAAGCCCGTGAAGCGCGCTATGCCGTTTTTGAGAGCTGTCTTCCCGAAGGTGGTTGTCTGTTGATGGGGCATCATCAGAACGATCAGGCGGAAACGGTGCTCTTCAGATTACTGCGAGGCAGTGGTCTGGATGGTGCAGCCGGTATGCCTGTTTCAAGGGAGTTTGGTGGCGGAGTCCTGTTTAGACCTTTGCTTAATATTTCCAGGCAATCTATTGAAAATTATGCAAAAAATCATTACTTGGATTTTGTGGAAGATGAATCCAATCAAAATCAGAGGTTTCGTCGTAATTTCCTGAGGCAAAATCTGATACCGCAGATTGAGGCTGTCTGGCCGGGTGCCACAGCTCGATTGGCGCAGTTTTCTGAAGATGTCTCTGAAGCGAATCAGATGATGCTTGAGCAAACAGAACATCATGCCCGGCAGATTATTCAAACCCCACCGTCCTGTTTGTGGGGTGAGCGCAGCGTTTTAGATTTGGAAGCGCTCAAGCTTATTAATGGCAAAGCAGCCCGGAGAGTCGTTCGTTATTGGCTGGCGACTCATCAGGTCCAAATGCCCGGCAGAGTCCGGTTGAATGTCCTGTTCACAGATTTGATTGATGCGGCAGAGGACGCTGAGCCAGTTGTCTCTTTAGGCGCTTTTCTCTTACGTCGCTTTGCCAGAAAGCTGGTGCTGCTTCGTAAACCTGAGCTGATCCAGCAAGAAGGCTTTGACTGGCAGTGGGACAAGGATAGAGCCATCGAACTGCCTTTTTCTGGAGGGCATTTGTCGTTGGGTGAGGGAGGGGATGTGCGACTCCCTGAAGCGCCATTACGCATACTTTTTCGTTCTCAGCTACCGGCAGGACTGAAAGTCGCTGTGAAAGGACGTGTGGGTCGTAAAACGATCAAGCGTTGGTTGCAGGACTATAAAGTCCCCCCCTGGGTCAGGGGGTCTATTCCTTTTGTTTTTCACGGGGATGATCTGGTGGCCTTACCGGGAGTGTTTGTGACAGTCACCCACACCAGTGAGCCGGGTCTGGGCAGACGCCTGTCCTGGCGTCCTGATGTTTGAGTCTCGAGAGCAGGACTTAAACTAAACTTTCTACGCATTTTCTCAGTATGTGTTTTACGTTTAGTAGTGGTTTTGGTATCCTGATCTCCCATCTTGAGTATCCATTTTTTTCCCGCATTTAAGAGTCAGCAGATAACAATGACGCGTTATATTTTCGTCACGGGTGGTGTTGTTTCCTCATTAGGCAAAGGCATCGCATCAGCTTCCCTCGCAGCTATCCTTGAGGCACGCGGTCTTAAGGTGACAATGCTTAAACTGGATCCCTACATCAACGTTGATCCGGGTACCATGAGCCCGTTCCAACATGGTGAAGTATTTGTTACTGAAGATGGTGCGGAGACCGATCTTGATCTGGGCCATTATGAGCGTTTTGTGCGCACCACCATGAAGCAAGGTAATAACTTTACTACGGGTAGAGTCTATCAGGATGTTCTTCGCAAAGAACGTCGCGGAGATTATCTGGGCGGCACAGTTCAGGTTATTCCTCACATTACTGATGAAATCAAGCGTCGCGTTGTCCAGGGTGCCGGCGATGTTGATATAGCGATGGTTGAAATTGGCGGCACTGTGGGTGACATTGAGTCTCAGCCATTTCTTGAAGCCATTCGCCAATTGAAAGTCGAGCTGGGTTCTTCCCGCGCATTGCTGATGCACCTGACTCTGGTGCCCTACATAAAGACGGCTGGTGAAACCAAGACGAAGCCTACCCAGCACTCGGTTAAAGAACTGCGGTCTATCGGCCTTCAGCCAGACATTCTGGTTTGCCGCAGCGAACAGTTTATTGAAGCCTCTGCCCGTCGCAAGATCTCTCTGTTCACGAACGTGGAAGAGCGTGCGGTTATCTCTCTGGAAGATGCTGATACCATTTACCGCATTCCCCAGATGCTCCATGAGCAGGGTCTGGACCAAATTGTTGTCGATAAATTCAATCTGGATACACCGGCTGCAGACCTGTCTGAATGGGCGGATGTTGTGGACCGTGACACTCATCCACAGAAAGAAGTGACCATCGCCATGGTGGGTAAATATATGGAGCTTCTGGATGCCTATAAATCCCTGATTGAGGCGGTTCGCCATGCCGGATTGAAAACCCGTACCAAGGTCACCATCCGTTATGTTGACTCCGAGCTGCTTGAGCAGGAGGGTCTGAGTCGTCTGGAAGGTGTCAGTGCGATTCTGGTGCCCGGTGGTTTTGGCCATCGTGGTGTGGAGGGCAAGATTCAGGCGGTTCGTCATGCTCGCGAGAGCAAGATTCCCTATTTGGGTATCTGTCTGGGTATGCAGGTTGCAGTTATTGAATACGCTCGTAACAAAGCGGGTCTGGAAGGGGCTAACAGCTCCGAGTTTGATCAAAACGCCGAGCATCCGGTGGTAGGCTTGATTACTGAATGGTTGTCTTCCGATGGTGCTCTGGAGACACGTACTGAGGCTTCCGATCTGGGAGGAACTATGAGATTGGGGGCTCAGCTGTGTAACCTCATCTCTGGAACACAGGCTCATTCTGCCTACGGTAAAGACACTGTCATTGAGCGGCACCGTCATCGTTATGAGGTCAATAACAATTACCTTGAGACTTTGCAGGATGCAGGTCTGGTTATTTCCGGACGCTCTGAAGATAATGCTCTGGTTGAAATGGTGGAAGTAAAGGAACACCCCTGGTTTGTGGCTTGCCAGTTCCACCCTGAATTTACCTCGACACCAAGGGATGGTCATCCGCTCTTCAAATCATTCATTGAAGCGGCCTTGAACTATCAGGCTCAACAGGATTAAGAGTGCACATGTCTGATCAGAAAGTAGTCTCTGTCGGCTCTATTGAAGTAGCCAATGACAAGCCATTTGTGTTGTTCGGCGGCATGAATGTGCTTGAGTCTCGTGATATGGCTATGAAAGTAGCTGAGCACTATGTTGCTGTCACGGAGAAACTGGGTATTCCCTACATTTTCAAGGCTTCCTTTGACAAGGCAAACCGTTCTTCCATCCATTCCTACCGAGGACCGGGTATGGAAGAAGGTTTGAAGATCTTTCAGGAGTTGAAGGAAACGTTCGGCGTACCAGTGATCACTGATGTTCACGAAGTTCATCAGTGCCAGCCAGTTGCCGGGGTTGTCGATGTTATTCAGTTACCAGCTTTTCTGGCACGTCAGACTGATCTGGTGTTTGCTATGGCCAATACCGGTGCTGTGATCAATATCAAGAAGCCTCAATTCCTGAGCCCTTCCCAGATGGGCAATATTGTCGATAAGTTTGCTGAAGCGGGTAATGAACAGATTATTCTCTGTGAGCGTGGCTCTTCTTTTGGTTACGACAATCTGGTAGTAGATATGTTGGGTTTTCGTACCATGAAAGAGGTGACTGGCCAGTCTCCTGTTATTTTTGATGCGACCCATGCGCTTCAATGCAGAGATCCCATGGGGGCGGCTTCCGGTGGTCGTCGTCATCAGGTGACTGAGCTGTCTTTGGCCGGTATGTCGACTCGTCTGGCAGGCCTTTTTCTTGAATCACATCCTGATCCGGATGCGGCTCGTTGTGATGGCCCCTCGGCGCTGCGCCTCTCCCAGTTGGAGGGTTTCCTGATGCAGGTGAAGGCTATTGACGATCTCGTTAAGTCCATGCCTGTACTGGATACCCATTGATTAAGGCTTAAGCGCTTTGTTCGATGTAAAAAAAACCGCCATTTTCCGGCGGTTTTTTTGTCACAAACAATCTGACTGATGATGTCAAAGGGCTCTGTCTTTAAGCAGATTGGGTTCATTTTTATCAGGCTTCATTGAGTCATTGTTACCTGTTTTTCTTCACAGTGATACCAACGGCTTCCATTGAATTGAGATGTTAATGTTTATGTCTTCGGTGTTGCCTTGTGCAATAGTTGATAACCCGCCGGGAGTTGGTATAGTGACCGCATTACAGCGTCCGGGAAGCTGAAAGCAGCCTCATTGGATAATGGCACTGGAAGTTTGAATCAGTACTATTATCTAACCAGGCTGAGACGGTTGGGTTGGGAGGATATGAATCTCAGAGTTCAACGGTCTGCAGGATGATTCCTCACTTGCCCGGTCAGGTCAGGTATATTTCCCTTCATAGACATGGTGTTGTGAAAAGTATTTTGTCTTGCTGAATTCTGTCAGAGATTGAAACAATATACTTTTCATCGTCTATCGGCATTTGTGTAGAGAGAAAGCTATTATGGCAAAAATTGTTGAAATCAAAGGCCGCGAAATCATGGATTCTCGTGGTAACCCAACCGTAGAAGCCGACGTGATTCTGGAATCGGGTGCCATGGGTCGTGCTGCTGCTCCATCCGGTGCTTCCACAGGTTCCCGTGAAGCTCTGGAACTGCGTGATGGAGATAAGTCTCGCTACCTTGGTAAGGGCGTCCTCAAGGCAGTGGCCAACATCAACGGACCTGTCCGTGAAGCTCTGTTGGGTCGCGATGCGAGTGATCAGCGTGGACTTGATCTGGCAATGATCGAGCTCGACGGCACCGAGAACAAGAGTGTTCTGGGTGCCAATGCCATTCTGGCGGTTTCTCTGGCCGCTGCTAAAGCCGCCGCTGCCGATAAGAACATTCCTCTGTACCAGCACATCGCTGATCTGAACGGTACCTCTGGTCAGTTCACTATGCCAGTTCCAATGATGAACATTCTGAATGGTGGTGAGCACGCTGATAACAACGTCGACATTCAGGAGTTCATGGTTCAGCCAGTCGCTGCCAAAACTTTCGCTGAAGGCCTGCGTATGGGGGCCGAGGTGTTCCATGCCTTGAAAAAAGTGCTGTCTGCCAAAGGTCTCAATACTGCGGTAGGTGATGAAGGTGGTTTTGCACCCAACCTGGCTTCTAATGCTGATGCTCTGGCTGTCATTAAAGAAGCGGTTGAAGCTGCAGGCTACAAGTTGGGTACTGACATTACTTTGGCTATGGATTGCGCGGCTTCGGAATTCTACGTCAACGGTCAATACAACATGAAAGGGGAAGGCAAGATTTTCTCTTCTAATGAATTTTCTGACTATCTGGCCAAACTGTGTGAAGAGTACCCAATCATCTCCATCGAAGATGGTCTGGATGAGTCTGACTGGGAGGGCTTCAAATACCAGACGGAAATCCTGGGCGACAAGATCCAGATTGTCGGTGATGACCTGTTTGTAACCAATACCAGGATTCTGAAGGAAGGTATCGAAAAAGGCATCGCTAACTCTATCCTGATCAAGTTTAATCAGATCGGTTCCCTGACCGAAACTCTCGAAGCCATCAAGATGGCCAGGGACGCGGGTTACACTGCGGTGATTTCCCACCGCTCCGGTGAAACAGAAGACGCTACTATCGCAGACTTGGCTGTAGGTACTGCTGCGGGTCAAATCAAGACCGGCTCCCTGTGTCGTTCTGACCGTGTTTCCAAATACAACCAGCTGCTACGCATTGAACAAGAGCTGGGCGCTAAGGCTCCATACCGCGGTCTTGCTGAATTCAAACGTGCCTGAAATGTTATCTGAGTAGCGTATCAATAGCGGGAGGCTTCTGTAAGCCTCCCTTTATTTAATGTGACGACTTTCTGTTTTACCTCTTTGATTTACTTTCCGCATATTCCAGTTTTTGTGTTTTTATCGTGGGCACATTTTTCAGGCTTTGTTAGACTGAATGGCTGGAAACAATGAGAGATTCAGATGCGAAAGCTGGTGCATACATTACTGCTACTGGCGCTGGTGGCCCTTCAGATACAACTCTGGATGGGAGAAGGCAGTTTAGCAGAAATGGTAGCGATCCAAAAACAGATTGAGCTGCAGAAACGGGAAAACGACCGTTTGTATCAGCGTAATCGTCTACTCGCTACCGAAGTTGTTGAGCTGCAGCATGGTCTGCAAACTCTGGAAGAGCAGGCTCGTCTTGATCTTGGGATGATCAAAAAAGATGAGACGTTTTATCTGATTTACGACTGAGTCATACCGTCGCTTTGATGTTGACGTAATATCGGATAGAAAATGCCACAATTCTGGCGATTGTAGCTATTTTATAGTGCGGTATAAGTGACATTTCGGATTAACAACAGATTGAAGCACAGTCTGTTTGCAGCAGGTTCCTTCTGACCTTTTTAGGTGACAATGTGAGAACGAGTAATCCTCATGAACCCCGTTTTTGGGCGATTATCCCTGCCGCCGGGGTGGGTCGTCGCATGCAGAGTGCAATTCCCAAACAGTATCTTGAGATTCATGGTCGCACCTTGATGGAGCATACCATTGAACGTCTAATCAGCTTTTCTGTTTTGGAGAAGCTGATTGTTGTCATTGGTGCTGAAGATGAGTGCTACAAGGAGATTGAGCTGTTAAGGGATCCGCGAATCATGTTGGTGCAGGGCGGGGATGAGCGTTACCATTCCGTCCTGAATGGACTGAAAGCCCTGTCTGAGTTGGCAGATGCCGAGGATTGGGTGATGGTTCATGATGTGGCCAGACCTTGTATACGTCACTCTGACCTGGAGTGGTTGGTAGAACAGTTAACTGACCATACCATTGGTGGTTTGCTGGGAATACCTGTCAGAGACACTATGAAACGTACTTCATCTGCTGGAGAAGTGACGGAGACCGTTGACAGGAATGCTCTTTGGCACGCCCTGACGCCACAGATGTTTCGGGTGAAGCTGCTTTACGACGCGCTCAAAAAAGCACTGGATGATGAAATGCCTGTCACGGATGAAGCCAGCGCGATTGAATACGCTGGATTCAGGCCGCTGATGGTCGAAGGGCACAGCGATAATATCAAGGTGACCCGAAGTGCTGATCTAACACTTGCGGCTCTTTACATTCAACAGCAAGACAAACTGATTGAGACGGTATGATGCGAATTGGTCACGGTTTTGATGTGCACCGTTTTTCCGATGAAACAACGGCTGAGGCCAAGGTCTTTTTGGGTGGGGTCGGTATTGATCACAGCCATAAGCTTTTAGCCCATTCTGATGGTGATGTTCTCCTTCACGCCGTCTG
This sequence comes from Endozoicomonas sp. SESOKO3, assembly GCF_024606255.1. Lineage (NCBI taxonomy): Bacteria > Pseudomonadati > Pseudomonadota > Gammaproteobacteria > Oceanospirillales > Endozoicomonadaceae > Endozoicomonas > Endozoicomonas sp. SESOKO3. The sequence goes on along the minus strand of NZ_JAHHPR010000723.1, from coordinate 3,042 downwards.
TGATGCGTTGTTGGGAGCGGCTGCCCTGGGTGATATCGGGCAGCATTTCCCGGATACAGATTCCAGGTATAAGGGAATTGATAGCCGACAGCTTCTCAGGCATGTGGTGGTACTGATTCATGAAAAGGGCTATCGGGTGATCAACGTCGATAGTACCATTGTTGCCCAGGTGCCAAAAATGGCTCCTCATATTCCAGCCATGAGGGAAAACCTTGCCAAAGATCTTCAGATTGAAACTGAAGCTGTCAATGTAAAAGCAACGACAACAGAGAAATTGGGTTATATCGGCCGAGAGGAAGGTATTGCAGTTCATGCAGTGGTGCTTCTGGCTCACAGCAAGCGACAACTTTCCTGATCAGTTTGCATTTTACCCAAAAAGATTATTGTTTAATGAATCAAGTTTCTTACACATCATCCTGGGCTTACTCCTGGGGTGGTCCTTTGGGACGATGTACTTTCAAGTCCCTGCCTGAAGATTTCATTGTTGAAGAAGAGCTGCCCTTTGTACCGGAAGGTGAAGGGGAACATGCCTATATCAATGTTCAGAAAACTGGAGAAAATACCGATTGGGTAGCAGGACAACTTTCCAGGTTTGCTGGCGTAAAACGCTCTGCAGTCAGTTACGCGGGGCGCAAGGATCGTCATGGTGTTACACGTCAGTGGTTTAGTGTCTGGCTGCCCGGACAAGACTCTCCTCAATGGTCTGAGCTGAACAGTGAGTCGTTGGATATTATCGCTGCCACCCGACATGGGAGAAAGCTCAAGACTGGTGCACTGAAAGGCAACCGTTTTATCATCACTTTGCGGCATGTGGATATCTCGCAAGCGTTGTTGGATGAACGTCTGAGGGTCATCGCCAATCAGGGTGTGCCTAACTATTTTGGAGAACAACGCTTTGGTCTTGAGGGGGCTAACGTTGATCGGGCGTTACTGATGTTTTCCGGTCATTTGAGGGTTGATAAAAACAAACGCTCTATGTATCTGTCTGCAGCACGATCCTGGATATTTAATCAGATCCTTTCTGAGCGTGTCAGTCAGAAAAACTGGACCCGCTACCTTGAGGGTGATGTACCTGGTTTTCAAGACAGTGGTAGTCTGATCCTGCGGGATCATGACCAGAACCTGATGACAAGAATTGAAGCCGGAGAAGTCTCATTGACAGCTCCTCTGTGGGGGCAAGGGGAGTTGCTTTCCGGATCGGATTGCAGAAAGATGGAAAAAAGGATTTCAGGTCGCAACCCGTTGTTGAGTAAGGGCCTGGAGCAAGCAGGTTTAAAGCATGAGAGGAGAGCCATTCGTCTAATGCCTGCAGCCATGAACTGGAAATGGTTATCAGGTGATTGTATCCAGCTTGAATTTTCTCTGCCAAAAGGCTGCTTTGCAACAGCGGTGTTAAGGGAAGCTATGCAATGCATTGAAGGAAGATTTGATGAGAATACTGCTAAGTAATGATGATGGTGTCGCAGCCAACGGGCTGGCCACCCTTTACAGTTCACTCGAAGGCGTGGGTGAGCGAATTGTCTTTGCTCCTGATAGAAACAGCTCGGGCTTGAGCAGTTCATTGACTCTGGGGCGTCCCCTGAGGGTGACTGAACATTCCAATGGTTTTAACAGTGTCGATGGAACACCGGCTGATTGCGTTCATTTGGCGGTCAATGCATTGTTGGAGCAAAAGCCTGATATTGTCGTTTCCGGTATCAATCATGGTGTCAACCTGGGTGATGATGTTCTTTATTCAGGGACGGTAGGTGCCGCTTTGGAAGGCCGTTTTATGGGGTTGCCTGCCATTGCTGTATCTGCCTGTGGCAAGGGAGAGCAAGGTTTTATTACAGCAGGCAAGGTTGTCAGAGATTTGATTCTCAGACTTGCGCAATTATCCCTGCCAGAAGGAACCCTGTTAAATGTTAATGTTCCTGATAGACCCTATGAAGAGCTCAAGGGCATGGCGGTGACTCGTTTAGGGCACAGGGAAAGACCGGAGAAACCTTTAAAAGTAATGGATCCCAGGGGAAAGCCCGTTTACTGGATTGCTCCTGTCGGTAAGGGACAGGATGCGGGCAAGGGCACTGATTTCTATGCTATTGCTGAAGGTTTAGTCTCAGTGACACCCCTTCAGTATGACCAGACTCATCATTCAACGCTTTCTCAGCTCAGTGAATGGCTGGGCAGCTGATATGAAAGAGATTGATATTCATGGTATAGGAATGACCTCACGGAGAACCCGGGAGCGTCTGATCAATCGACTTTCAGATCAGGGGATCGACTCTACCGATGTCCTTGAGGTTATTCGCAACACACCGAGACATCTGTTTGTGGATGAAGCCCTGTCTCACAGAGCTTATGAAGATACTGCCCTGCCTATTGGCTTTGGGCAGACACTGTCACAACCTTATATTGTGGCAAGAATGACACAGGCTCTCATGGCAGCAGGTCCACTCGACAGAGTACTTGAAATAGGTACAGGGTCAGGTTATCAGACAGCGGTTCTTTCGCCGCTGGTAAAGAAAGTATACTCTGTTGAGCGAATCAAACCCCTTCATGAGCGAGCAAAGAAACTGCTCAGAACGCTGTCTATTCACAATGCTCAGCTTAAACTCAGCGATGGTGGTATGGGTTGGTCAGTCATGAGCCCCTTTGATGGAATCATTGTAACAGCTGCCCCGGATCAGATACCTGAGGAGCTATTGCAGCAGTTATCGGAGGGTAATGGTCGTCTAATTATTCCAGTTGGAGGTCGCGGTGTTCAGGACTTATTGCTGATCACCCGTCAGGGAGATACCTTCAAGAAAGAAATGCTCGAAGCCGTGCGCTTAGTGCCATTGCTGGATGGGGTTCAGAAATAATACACTTCTTCGTGTTTCATGAATGAAAGTCATTGAGATTACTCTGAAAAGATAAACGGGTCTGATACTGATTTACGCTTTACAGAATAAGACAGGTTGGATTATGTCAAAAATGAAAGAAGGTCTGAGTATTTTGCTCAGGGGGATAGCTATGGGGGCTGCCGTGAGAGCCTGTGTCATTCTTGCCACAATATAAGGT
>NZ_JAHHPR010000722.1:0-1822 GCF_024606255.1 Endozoicomonas sp. SESOKO3 | reverse complement strand
TAGCGCTTCAAAGAGTATCTGGATGCCTTCTTTGGTGATGTCATGGGTTTTTAGTCCAAGGCAGGCTTCAAGCAGTCGTTTTAACGATTGAGAGGAATGCTCTTTGCCGAGTTTATGCAGAGCGCTCAACGAGGGAAACAGGTTGAATACTGCTTCGGCATGACTCGCGTCCAGAAAACGCAGCTGATCTTCCTTTGTCAGGGGTTGCAGGATTTCCCAGTAGAGTCTTTTCATGTAGTCGTGTTTCAAGACTCCCGATAATGGTTGTAACCGGGCCGAGTACTGATCCCATAAGCTTTTATCCGGCAATGACTTCAGCCGCTTGACAAAGTAGACAAAACGCGCCCTCAATTCATTGGAAGAAAACAGAATCATTGACTTATTTAACAGGTGCAAAGGCACAGCTTTACCCGAGTAACGCCACAAAAAATCCCGGTCCTGTCGATTAGCCCGGAGGTAGTGCTCGATACCTTTTCCCCCATAAGAAGACAGAAGCTTTATTAATGATTCCAGCATCGGAACGGCTTGAGTCTTTTCAAGGAGTTGGTGAAATTGCTTTAAAGCAGCCCAGTTCAGTGACCAGTCAGGCTTAGAGGTGGAAAGGTAAAGTGCAACTGTTTTTGTCTGGAGATTGTATTTGTCGTCCTCTTCATCCTCTAAGTCGCTATCATTTTCAGTAAATTCTGTAAAAAGCCACTGTTTCAGTTGTGTTTCCTGCTGTTGCAGCACCTCAGTAGCAGGTAGCCCTTCTGACTTCCAGAGTCTGGTTATAATTTCCAGAAGCAGATCACTGGATGCCCCACCGCAACGTGTCCAGCCCATCACTTTTTTCACTGTCTCGTGTTTGGGCAGTCCCCGGCCATGATTTACGGACGAGAAAGCGCGGAACCGCTCCATACTGAACTTGCCATCCTCGTCTTTCCATTCCGGCCAGCTCAGCACCTCTTTGACCTGCTTATATTTGAGCACGCCCTGACCGTTATTTATAGAAGAAAAGGCGCGGAACAACTTCATATTGAACTCACCATTTTTGTTTTTCCATTCCGGCCAGCCCAGCACCTCTTTCACTACCTCATGTTTGAGCTTGCCTTTGCTGCTATTCATCATGGACGAAAAGGCGCGAAAACGCTCCATATTGAACTCTCCATCCTCGTCTTGCCATTCCGGCCAGCCCAGTACCTCTTTCACTCTCTCGTGTCTTAGTATGCCTTTGTTATGATTCATGGACGAGAAAGATCGGAACCGCTCTATACTGAACTCACCATCCTTGTCTTTCCATTCCGGCCAGCCCATCATCTCTTTTACTTCTATATGCCGGGGCGTGCCTTTGCTATTATTCATGGAGGAAAAACAGCGGAGCAGCTCCATACTGAAATCACCATCATTGTTTTTCCATTCCGGCCAGTTCAGCACTGTTTTCACTTCCTCATGTTTTAGCAAGCCTCTGCAATTATTCATGGACGAGAAAGCGCGGAACAGTTCAATATTGAACTCGCCATCCTTGTCTTTCCATTCCAGCCAGCTCAGCACTTCTTTCACTTCCTCATGTTTGGGCATGCCTTTGCTACTATTCATGGAAGAGAAAGCGCGGAAAAGCTCCATACCAAACTTGCCATCCTTATCTTTCCATTCCGGCCAGCCCAGCACCTCCTTCACGTCGTCGTGTTTGAGTGTGCCTCTGCCACTGTTCATGGACGAGAATGCGCGAAACAGCAATATATTGAACTCGTTATCCTTGTCTTTCCATTCCGGCCAGCCCAGCACTTCTTTCACATCCTCATGGTTGAGCATGCCCTTGCCACTGTTCATGGACGAGAAGGAG
>NZ_JAHHPR010000721.1:0-5933 GCF_024606255.1 Endozoicomonas sp. SESOKO3 | reverse complement strand
TCAAATTCATCCACTGTCTGATATCCGTCGACACCTCTGACGGCCTTCATGTAGTGCTCAATCTCAGTCTTGCTGATCAGGCCTTCACGCATCAGGGCGATAATCTTGTGACCACTGGCAAAATGGGTAGTGACGAATTCCGAAAAACTTTTCAGGTCCTCTGGTTCATGCTCGACGTAATGAGTGGCTGTTTTGCCCATGCCGTAAATGACCTCATCGTATTCCTGAGCCCCATTTTGCAGCTGATTCCTGGCTCTGAAAACCAGCCTCTGGACTTTAGCCAGAACATTCAGAGGTTGACCTTCCACAGGCTCGGAAGAGGGGAGCGGGAAGATCGTTTTCAGGCGTTTGAAGACTTTTACAATCCGGTTGGCCTGATCAAACGTCAGACTTTCTCCGACCAGTGTCCGCAGTCGGACCGGTGCAAGTTCATCGTCAAAATCGAAGGTCGTGAAGCAGGGCATTGCCTTACCGCTTTCTACAGCTAATTCTGCAAGACCCATTGCAGCTTCCAGAGCTTGTTTCTTGAGAGAGTGCTGCTGCATGAAGTCGCGTATATCGGTCAGAACTTTGACCTGTCTCGGCGTGAACTGAAAGGGACCACCGTCATTTTCGACGGATTTTTCTGCAGCCTTCCGGAGTTCCTTCATTCTCTCAATGTCTGCTTTCCTGGTTTCAATCTCACTTTCCAAGCGAGCCTGTTCCTGAGTCAGTCGCCCGATGTCGCCACCAGTAGCATCATTGCCGCCCAATTGTAGTTGCCTGTTTCGCAGGGCATTAACCCGATGTTCATAGTTGTCAGCAGGGGCGGGTTTAATACCCACGGCTTTTTCAGTGGCTCCAATAAGCGCTTGATAATCTGCCAGATCTTGTTTTGCATTGGATACAGCTTCTCTTTTATGCCTCAGGGCTAAAAACAGCTCAGTTATTTGTCCTGGTAAGGGTTCAGCCAAATCATCGATGGTACTAAAAATATTCTCATGTATTTTACAAATCAGAGCCGCTTCTGCGAGATCCTCATCAGCCATTGCACAGGTTAAATCTATACTTTTCATGTCGTGCTCATGCAGAAATTCCGTGACCTGAGCGTACTTTTTTCTGGTTAAAGGCAGCTCACCCAGTGCTTCATCGAATTCGTCCTGTCCCTGACGATCTTTAAAGGCTGCATTGGAAATAAAATAATCAGCTTCTTCCTCTGTACCGAGGTCATCCCCCTGGATGTTAAGACCTGCTCTGGCTCTCAGTTTTTCATGGCCTTTGCCACGAAGAGTATTCAACTGGTGATGAACACTTGCCAGCTCACTTTCAGCTTCTGCTACTACTCGTCTGGCCCTGGCTACCTCACGATCAAGTACGTATCGGGGTTTTGGCCCCAGCCGGGCCACTTGCCTGTCAAGCTCATTCTCAATGACTGCGATGCGCTCGTTAATGTCAGGCTGACCCGCATTAAAAACTTCTTCATCCAGCGCCTGGAGTTTTTTTTCAATCAGACTGTTCTGGTCGTCGATAGTGGCATCGTCTTTATAGTCCCCAATGTTGAGTTGATGAGCCATTTCATTGTTCCAGGCTCTTCTGGCAACTTCTTCATCACAGTCTTTGCTCACTTCGTCCAGTAACTCACTGATTTTGACTCTTAGGGCATACTTCCGGTCAGGCAGGGTGGCATCCTTCTCAAACGCTACCTGCAGCTTACTGGCCAGCTCAGCAGTGAACGCCATGCTTCTTTCTCTGGCTGCAACGTTTTCATGAGGATATATCCTGAGCTTGTCTTCTATAGCTGCAAGATAACCTGTCTGTTTTTCACTGGCTTGCTCATCGACCTCTTCGACTTTATAGGTGAGGCGCCTGCGAAGTATACTGAGCCATTCCGGGCTCCCTTTTTTCGGATAAGAAAGGGTAATATCTGTAAGAGGGCTCTCGGGTTTGAGACTCTTCATGTACTCAAGTCTGCGGTTTTCTTGTGTGACAATATTATATATCTTGTCCAGCATGTACTCCGGGACATCATCAGCATCAAGCCTTGTACGAACCCTGGCAAGTCTTGCTGCTTTGTTATCACCTCTATTGATTTTAATGTTGAACACCTGTTCTGTGGCTGACAGTATTTCCAGGGCCTCTTCCTCTGCCCGCTCACTGGCTTTTGTGATGAATGCCTGCATGCTGTCAGAAATATCCTCGCGACGGAGATACACACCATCGTTTTCATCAACGTCACTCATCTCAAGGGCTTTTTCTACGGCACTCAGTGTCTCAAGAACTTCAGGCATGGCTTTGGGGTGGCCTGGTGTTTGGATGTCATGCAGTTGTTTTTCCAGCTCTTTAAGTTTGAAGAGCTTGGCATGTACTGTTGACTCCAGGGTGTCGCGGTCTTCCAGTGTGGTGTCTTCACTCAGCTTGATATCAAGAATCGCCGCCACAGCATTTTTCCTGAGCCTGGTGTAAGAATGCTCCATATCGCGTTGTTTGCGCATTTTATAAAGTTTTTGACGCAGACGTTGCCCCTGGGCATTTATTTTCTTAAGTTTTTTAATCAGGCGTTCTTGTTGGGCGTCAATATCTGCATTGCTATCAAAGTTCTGAATGTTTAAATGCGCGGCAATGGTTGCATAGCGGGCTTTGATATCAGGTTCATTTTTAGCATCTGTTCTGGTGCTCTGTTGCTGAAGATATTGCTGATCGATCTGCACTTCCCGCAACTTAAGGTGCTGCTGAATGTTCTGGCAACGGACTTCCGGGTTCTTTTCATTATCCGGAACCAGACCAGACTGACCTTCAGTGTTAGCCAGAATATTCTGCATTAACCGATCGGTTAGTTCTGCCTTTTGTTGCAGGTGGTGTTGAATGTTTCGACAGCAGGTATCCAGTTTGTTTTCATTGACAGGAGTAATACCCTGCTTGCTGACAGTGGCCGCCAGTTTTTCTTTTAAAGCTTCTTCCCCGGGTTGTCCTGATCTGGTAATCGATGTTGCGGTAACTGGTGTTGCGGTAACTGGTGTTGCGGTAACTGGTGTTGCGGTAACTGGCGTTGCGGAAATCGATGTTGCTGCTATCGCTTCACGAACTTCTTTTTTCAGAATGGGAGTACGATCGACTTCTTTCTGAAGGTTCTGTATCCAGTGACTCCGTTCTGCCAGTTCTTTTTCGATCTGAGCGTCCTGTGTCCTAATGTGTTGCTGAATGGTCCGGCAACGCATCCCCGGGTCTTTTTCGTCAACCGGGACCAGACCAAGCTGACCTTCAATGTACGCCAGATTATTCTGGATTATTCGATCGCTCGCGTCTTCCGTGATTATACCGAACCGATAATCAATTAAAGCCATATTATTCTGGATTAACCGATCGGTTAGTTCTTCCTTTTGTTGCAGGTGCCGTTTAATGGGCTGAAGGATATCCGGGTCGCCTTCATTGATCGACGTAATATCGCGCTTGCCGCCAATGGCCGCTGGTTTTGCTTTTACAGCTTCTTCAACTGGCTGTCCGGTTGCGGCAACCAGTTGTTTGATTTCATGTCTAATGAGACTGGCTTGTTCTTCGGGTGGCTGGGTATCATCCCAGTCATCAATACCAAGCTCTGCTGCTATTTGAGTGTTGCGAACTTTTGTAGCATCTGCTCTGGCATCACGAAATTGTTGTTCCAGCTCTGAAATTCGTTTGACTGCCTGCTCTTGTAGATGCTGAGCTGGCGGATAAACGACCTCAGGCGCATGCGGCTTAAAGAGCTGCAGAATGGCTTTGTGTCGGGCTTCCAGGTCATTTTCGTTGTTCGGAATCAGACCGAGTTGATTTTCAATGCTGGCCAGTCGGATCTCCTCTGCGATGGGGTCTGCCTTTTGTTGCAGAGGCTTTCCTTTTGCAATAATTGTTGCGACCGTCATCTGGTGAATTTGATGAATTTTTTTTTCGATACGTCTGAGTTGTTCTCCGAGTGGCTGGGTATCATCCCAGTCAACAATACCAAGGTTTGCTGCCCGTTGAGTGTTGTAAGCTTTTCTGGACTCTTCTCTGGCGTCACTCATTGGTTGCAACTTTGGAATTCTTTTTACTTCCTGCTTTAGCTTCTCCAGCTGGTTTTGCATTCTTACAATTACTATTCGAGTGTTTGCAAGTTGATTCTCATATTCTTGACAGAACAAAAGTGCTATCGGATTTTCCTTTTCACTGCAATTAGCTTCCTCCGAAGTGAGTTTTAACAGGTTTCTGAGCTGGATGAGTTCTCTTTCATTTGCCTCCTGCGCTATCAGTTGAGTTTCTACTTCAATCAGCTTTCTGGAGGTCTCTCTCATAACGTTGGAAATAAACGCTTCGTCATGCTCAGACGTTTTGGCCTTCGTTTGGCTAGTATCACTCATCGAGAGTATCACTGGCTGAATGTTCTTAATAAAGATCGGGTTAGCCAGAAGATTTCTAAGTACGGGTTTGAAGCTGAAGTGTTTTTCGAGTTGATTATGAAACAAGGTTGGTGTGAAGAACGACGAAGCGACCCTGATGTGCCCTATTGTGAAATCAAATTCATCTGCTTGATCTGAACTGGCAATGGTCAGTGCCTGCTGGATAGATTCATAGTCTGCAAGCGCACTCAGTTCTAATGTGCCAAGACCAGCACCGCGGCAACAATCCAACCGTTCAGCAAACCCCTCCAGTAGCGCCATCTGCCTGCTTCGAATGACATACTGGTAGCTTTTGACCTTGTCTTTTTTTACCTGTGCTACGGCGGGAGTGGGGTTATTAGGGTTATTTTCTTCCTGGAAGCTGTTGAGGCGTTCCACAAAAGCGATGTCGGTCGGGTTCTGTTTCTGACCGCGGAAAACAATAATTTCCCCCCGGGCCTCAGTTACTTCCAGTTTTGGATAACCAACAGGCATTGGATAAGCCTGTCTTTCATCTCTAACGTGTACAACATAGCCGACGGGCTGATGGTATGACAAGAGATCATTCAGAGCTTGCTGTTGTAAATCTTCCCCCAGAACATGAACCTGGGTGTAAGCAGAGGTGGCTGCTGCAAGTAAAACTTCATCGTTGACAAAGAGCGATTGACCCAGACGCCGCAATTCAGGAGGCTGATCACCGGAAGCGATAAGACGCATGAAAGTGCGCCCTCTTACTTCAACTTCGTCTACTTCAATGGTGGCAAGGACAACGTAGTTATCAGCTTCGCCCAGGTTTCCTGCTCTTTCATGCGCACCTTTCAGCACTCCGGCCAGATGTTCGGGATTGGCGATTTTTGTTAGCGGTTCTAAGGGTTGTACATCACCTGACTGAGCTCGAACAGCCGCAATTGAATTCTGATGGATCATTCCGTCTCTGACTTCAATGACCAGCACCTTTTCTGCAAGGTTCTGGGTGAACTTGAATACCCCCTCATTACCGACCTTCAGGACTTTGGTGTACTTCCTGGCAACGTCATCCTTGCTTGTTTCAAACTGATCAACCATGGAAACGCCGCCCCCGATGCCAGAAAGAACGTCTGTGAAGCCTTCAGAAGGAACGTCGTAACCCGCATTGACTTCAGTCTGATCAGGGTAGGTAGTTGTAATGGATTTGGGTATTGGCTGCTGGTTATCACCCAAAGTTGGCTGAACCACAACCTCACTCAGGATATACACCGCCTGTCCATTGCTCTGAATATCGACAGACTTTGTCAGCAGCCTGCGATCGGCCAGTACCTGTGTGACAGTGATGGAAGAGCTGATGGCTACGGCCACTGCAAGACTTAATGCATTGGGGCGGGCACATGTCATTCTATTACCTCAGAGCTGAGTACTTTTGTCACTGTGAAAAGTGAGGTCCACACCAGGCGAGGGAGCAACGGTTAATCACCCATGGCTGTCAATTGCTCATGGCTGTCCTGTCACCACTCTTTTGCCATTCGTAGAAGGTACCCAGAGTGTAAGAGTAAGGAATACTTTTTGCGTGGGAGAATGACCATTTAGGCA
>NZ_JAHHPR010000720.1:0-1166 GCF_024606255.1 Endozoicomonas sp. SESOKO3 | reverse complement strand
TGGACTTTATGGAGCCCGATACCCTGACCCGAAAGAACATCCGGTTTACCTCCGGCGCCTTTGACCGCTTCCAGGGCTTTCTCAAAGGCACGGGTCGTCCGGTGTTGTCATCAACGGTAAAGGGGAAAAAAGCACCCGTCGACGGTATGGACATTGCCAGCTCTTTCCTGGACCTTTACGACCTGATCGCCGGGATTGCCCCCGTTGGACATCATCATAAACAACCCCCGCCCCGGAATATGACGGACACCGAACGGCAGATTCATATCGGCCGTCAGACGCTTTATTATTCGGCGCTGGCATTACAAGGGCTTGACCTGGCCGATCTCGGGCGTCAGGTGATCATGATGGACACGCCAACCTCCAGGCAGCCATTTTCTTCCCGTCAAACCGCGCCAAAGCTGCCCTCAAAAATCGGATCGGGCCAGTTGCCCAAGGGGGTAAAAGTAGCCAAAGGGCTAGGTAAAGCAGGCAAAGCAGGTCTTGCCCTGTCTGCTGTGAGTTTCGGCGTTCAGGCAGGCAGTCTCACCCTGACCGTGATTGAATATGAGAACGAAGAGGACCCGGACGTCAAGAAACTCCTGGAATCCAGGGTGATCTTTGAGTCGGTGGATACCGCTGTCTCCGGCCTTTCAATGGTGCTCGGGCCAATCGGGTACTTTATTAGCGGTCTGATGCACTTCGTCAGGGGCGTTTTTGAGCAATATTACAAAAAGAAGGTAGAAAAGCTGGTCTATAAAAAGTTACAGGACGCCTCGGGTGAAGCGGCCCGCTTCTTTGACCCGATTCACGACCAACTGGATCCCGGAAAATTCCTGACCAACAACAACCAGACCCTCAATGCTTTGATGAGTGAGGACGGCAACCTCCTGACCCTGAACATCAAGTCCATCGACCTGGTGAACAAAACCCTGACCTTCGGAGGCGGCTATTCATTCCAGCCCTTCCTGATCGCCGGAAAAAAAGCGACTGGGACTATTGCAAGGATAAGAAATATGTACCTAACGGTCCCATCGAGAAATGCGCCAGCGATATCAACCAGATCCACTACTACCAGAAGCCTTTTAACCTGATCAAAAATGCCCTGAGGACACTGTGCCGGACGGAGTCGCGCTTAACCAGGTACCAATGCTCAGATGGGAAGTTTCACCTCCCGGAGCAGATGA
>NZ_JAHHPR010000719.1:0-2961 GCF_024606255.1 Endozoicomonas sp. SESOKO3 | reverse complement strand
CAAGGGTTAAATTATTGTGGTCGTTTATTCCAATCTGGCTGATTCATTTTTTCAGCCTCATACGTCAGACTCTTGCAGTATAACTTTGGCGAGATGACATTCTGTGTCTTTCAAAAATCTATTTACTCGTTTTTTCCTTGTTTTATCGGGTTCAGGGTCATTCCTACGAATGCAAGCTTGATCCTACCAGGTGGTTTTCTCGCACGAAGGAATATCTTTTGGTTTCTGGTTCAAAAATTTTGGAAATTTTGCGGATGTCCTGATTGTCCTGTTTCTTCCATTTCTTTATATACCTCTTCCATTCTGGAAACCCACATATAAATGTGGGTGTCTCAGATTATGACCAGATTATGATTTTTTGATTCCCTTCTGTTTTTTGCCTAGAGTGGTAGGGCGATGGAGGTATTTTATGGAAAACCTGTACAAAACCGATTACACCCAATGGCTCGGACAGCAACGGGAACTGCTCGCTAACGGCCAATTTGACCAATTAGACATCCCTAATTTATTGGAGGCGATGGATTCTGAAATGGGAGACACGACCAATGAATTACGTTCCCATTTGCGGGTATTGCTGCTGCATTTGCTCAAATACGACTACCAGAAAAGAATACTCAAAGACTCATGGGTTGAGGATAAAGTCATACATACATGGATGCCGAGTATTTACAACTCAAGAATGGAAATAAAGGAGCACATGAAGAGAAACCCAAGCCTTGAGCCCAAGACTGATGAAATACTGTCAGAAGCCTATCTAACAGCAAAAAGAAACGCTATAAAAGAGTTGAACAAATTTATCCGCATCGAAAACAAGCGACTGAACAAAAACAGCATCCCCGACGAATGCCTTTGGACATTTGAAAAAATCACTGATGACGACTGGCTGCCAGAAGGCTAAATCATCATCGCAGCCCCTACCCCCGCTACCGAGCCAATGGTGCTGAAATAGCTGCCCTGCTTCTGGGCACTGCGCCCTGGAGACATAAGGTTTGCACTCAGGAAGCCAAGGGGGTGATATTAAGGAACACATGAAAAGGAACCCCACAGCCTTGAGCCCAAGAGAAATAGCAAAAAAAACAGGACAGCCACAGAATGAATCAGTTTTTATGGATGTCCCTTTTTTTATGTTTCCCATTTATTTCAGCTGCAAAAGCATTACCAGCCGATGATTCAGGAATGAGCCAGCCCTAGCATGGCGACAATCTGTTTGGGTTCCCTGGCGAGCAGGTTCAGCAACACACGGGCAGGGCCGTTCGGTTTGCGGTCGCCCCGCTCCCAGTGGCGAAGGGTGGGCAGTTTTACACCTACAGCTTGGGCAAACTCTTCCTGAGTCATATTGAGCTGCTGGCGAATGCCTTTGATGTCCGGGGGTGTCAACTCATGGACAATTGCACCTGTATTCTCACCTTTTGTGTTGGCTACGGCCTCTTCAAGGCCCTGGATAATGCTGTTCGCTACGCTTTTCATTTTTTCCATCCTCTTTCGAGCAGAGAGACTAATTGTTTCATGGTGTTGCGGTCTGCCTTTGACAGGTTTTCCTGTTGGTTTTTCCCATAAACCGTGAGCAGGAACAGGGGCATTGATGGGTTCTTGTAGAAGTGGATAATCCGCACTCCTCCACTCTTGCCTGATGCACCTCTTTGCCACCGGAGCTTACGGATGCCGCCTGTACCCTTCATGATCACGCCAGCCTCAGGGTTTGCCGCCAGGTAATAATGATATGGCGGCGTTCCTCACTGGATAGAAGGCTCTCAGCTTCGACCTGATAGTTTTTCAGTTCAACGACCGTATGCATTAGAGTGTAATCCAATGGATTAGTTCAGGCAAAGTATAATGGTTGGCGGTAAGAAAGGTGCAAGCCGGTGGTTTTTCGCAGATTCAAGCGGATTCAAGGGATTCAAGGGATTCAAGGACACCCGTATATAAGTGTGCCCGTATATAAGTGTGGGTGTCCTATTTATTATGTATATAAGTGTGGGTGTCCCATTTATTCTTTTAAGGATGGAGTCGAGGACACCTACATATAAGTGTGGGTGTCCCAGATTATTCCTTTAAGTGTGGGTGTCCCAGATTATTCCTTCTCTTCCGTAAATCTCCCAATTTCACGGAGATGATATCAATGCTATCGTTTATAAATTAAATACATCTGGAGATCCTTATGGCCAACCTGTTAGTTCGTAATATTGATGAGGCAATAGTAGATGCTCTAAAAGCTCAGGCGGGAAAGCACGGAAGAAGCGCAGAGGCTGAGCATCGTAAAATTCTTGAAGCAGCTCTCCTTCGTCCCAGAAATAAAAACTTCACTGAAGCGTTGAAAAACATTCCAGATGTCGGCTCTGATACGGACTTCGAACGAATCAATGATGAGGGTGATCGTGATGTATTTAATTGACACCAATGTCATCAGTGAGTTGAGAAAATTCGTCATCGGAATGACTGTGTTCAGGCAGAACAGTTAGAACTATGGCTAAATCATCTGATACATGATTACCGAGATTATATCCTGGACTTTGGTTGTACCGAAGCACAAATCTGGGGAAAACTCAGAGTACCCCACCATGAAAATGCAATTGATAAACAAATTGCGGCAACAGCCCTTGTTTATGACCTGATAGTAGTCACAAGAAACACCCGGGATTTTATGGATACAGGGGTTAATTTGCTCAATCCATTCGAGAATTGAACAAATAGATAATGTCGATAGGGCGGAGTTCTGACGTTATTACAGTGCAAGGAATTGGCCTGACTTACAAGCCCTGGCTCCATGCTGTTAACTCCGGTCTGAAATTTTGTGGGTGCCCCCATCTCTTTTTCCCAGATTATTACCTACATATAAGTGCGGGTGTCCCATTTATTTAGTAAACACCCATATACAAGTGTGGGTGTCCTATTTATTGTCAACAATAGCTTCAAGGGTTAAATTATTGTGGTCGTTTATTCCAATCTGGCTGATTCATTTTT
>NZ_JAHHPR010000718.1:0-2113 GCF_024606255.1 Endozoicomonas sp. SESOKO3 | reverse complement strand
ATCGCACCGGTGTGGAGAAAATTCTGTCCATCGATCACACCCAGAGGTTTTGCAGCAGAACTGGCAGCAGCAACCACCGTGGTGCTGGCTTCAGGCACTGGACTACCCATTTCCACCACTCATACTCTGGTGGGTGCCGTGTTAGGTGTTGGTCTTGCCAGAGGAATTGGTGCTCTTAACTTGAGAGTGATTGGCACTATTTTTATGTCCTGGTTAATCACGCTGCCCGCCGGGGCCTTCCTTGCTATTGTCTTCTTCCATATCTTGAAATTTATTTTTGGTTAACGAGAGGGCTCTTCTGCGAGCCCTTTGCAGTATTTGAGCCCGAGGCCTAATCTCACGTACCTATCCATAAGAAGGGCTGTTATCATGCTGAAAAGGCTGTTGATTTCAGTATCAGGAGTCTGACAGTCAGATGATCTGGCATATTTGTTTTTTCTGTCCAATTTTCCAACATTTAGAATCAAGGGCCTGATAATGACTGGAATCCAGCAACCTGATCTGAAAGCAGTCCTGTCGCGGTTGATAAAGATTCCCTCTGTCAGTTCCACACAGCCTGAGCTGGATATGAGCAATATGCCAGTGATTCATGAACTGGCTAGCTGGCTCGAAGCCATGGGGTTTTGCTGTGAGATCATGCCCATTCCGGAAACACCGCTGAAAGCCAATCTGATTGCCACCCTGGGTTCAGGTCCCGGTGGGCTGGTGTTAGCCGGGCATACCGATACCGTGCCATACGATGAAAATCTCTGGCAGTTCGATCCTTTCTCACTCAACGAATCCGATAACCGGTTTTATGGTCTGGGGATCTGCGACATGAAGGGATTCTTTGGTCTCGTCATGGAGGCAGTGAAAGACTATCTTAAAGCCCCCCTTAAGGCTCCCTTGATTATTCTGGCAACAGCGGACGAAGAATCCTCAATGAACGGTGCCAGAGCCCTGTCAGCTGCTGGCAAACCCAAGGGCCGTTACGCTGTAGTGGGTGAGCCTACAGGTATGCAACCTGTTTACATGCATAAAGGTATCATGATGGAACGCATCCGGATTCTCGGGCAGTCCGGTCATTCCAGCAACCCGGCACTTGGCAGGAATGCTATGGAAACAGCCCATAAAGTGATTACTGAAATCATGACGTTCCGGGAAGAACTGGCCCATAAATACAATAATCCCGGATTTGCTGTGCCTACGCCTACCATCAATCTTGGTTGCATTCATGGTGGCGACAATCCTAACAGGATCTGTGGCCACTGCGATCTGGATTTCGACGTGCGTCTCTTGCCCGGCATGGACAGCCGGGAGCTGCGAGAGACTCTGAAACAGCGTCTTCTCCCCATCGCCAGAGCCGACAATGTAAAATTTTCTCTGGCGGCTATTCACGACAGTATTGAGCCATTTGAGGGCGCTGTTGACTCTCCCCTGATCAAAGCCTGCGAAAGTTTAACAGGCTATTCAGCAAAATCCGTTGCTTTCACTACGGAAGCGCCCTTCTTCAGCCGGATGGGAATGGATACAGTGGTGCTGGGGCCGGGTGATATTGATCAGGCCCACCAACCTGATGAGTACCTTTCCATGGACAGAATTCATCCAACCATTGAGCTACTGAGATCTCTGATACGACGATTCTGCCTCTGATTAACGCCAGGATGAAGATAAAAACAGTCATGAATTTGAATAAGAGCTACGTAAAATTTTTCCGGCAGAGTTCACCTTACATCCATGCCCACCATGGCAAAACATTTGTCATTACTCTGTGCGGTGAAGCTCTGGCAAGCCCTAATCTGAACAATATCATCAACGATATTGCCTTGCTGAGCAGTCTGGGCATTCGACTGGTTCTTGTCCACGGCGCGCGACCTCAGATAGAGGAACGCCTGAGTGCCAGGAACCTTGAGTCCAAATTTCATAATGAAATACGGGTTACGGATCGTCAGTGTCTTGAATGCGTCATGGATGCTGTGGGTAATCTTCGTGCACGAATTGAATCCAAGCTTTCACTCGGCCTGGTTAACTCTCCTATGCATGGGGCCAGCATTCGGGTTATCAGTGGCAATTTCGTGACTGCAAAACCTCTGGGTGTGATCGATGGACAGAATTTTCTCCACACCGGTGCGAT
>NZ_JAHHPR010000717.1:0-1768 GCF_024606255.1 Endozoicomonas sp. SESOKO3 | reverse complement strand
ATAGTCATTCAACAACAAAATGAACTGATAGCCCAACTACGACAGGAATTAGCAAGCCAACCTGCAACGCAGGAAGCAGGTGCAGTTGGAGGCGCCTCAGGAGGAAGCAAAAAATGTCCAATTTGTTTCAATCCAGTGGAAGATATTAGGGTGTTACAAAGTTGTGGACACGCTGGTTTTTGTGAGGATTGTGCTGGGAGAATTATAGATGAGCAGAGGAGTTGTCCGTTTTGTCGGGAAATACCGTTGTCGTACATGAAGGTTATCGACAAGTCTTTTTATTGAATGTGTACACAGTGCCAGCGTCTTGTTTTATGCTGTGTTTGCTTGAGAACGAGAGGCTCATATTGTGCCAATTATTTTTGCCTGCCAGAAACTCAATCCATTGGTATAAAATTTTTGTCGAGTCTAATAAAACGAGGCTAAACTGTCAATTGCTAAAGCCTTGATAAGAACGTCTGTAGTGTTTAAATATACGACATTACCCTATCTATTATGTATAAATTGCAGTTGTAGTAGTGCAGATGTAATTGTGCAATTGTTTTAACGAAAGCAGGTGAAAGTATGATCTTAGGGTATTCCTTTAAGACGCTTTTGTTTTCAGTATGTTTGTTTTTTTATCAGCAGGGGCTGACAAACGACACCTATGGCATTGAAGAGTTTCTCGAGTATCACAAGGCAAGCTGGAAGCCACCTTCAACAATAAAAGAAAGGCACAAAGGTCAAAGTGTGATGAGCCCACTTGAAAATATCCGTATTGGCTTTATCAGGCTTAATTTAACCTCTGACGATGTATCTGGAGATGAACGACTGGAAATCTGTGAAAATTACGAGGTGGCTGAGCAAGATTTTAATCGTCTGATCAGCTTTTATTTTAATTATGTGAACATGAGTGAACAATATCGAAAATTTCGTATTCAAAGAATGCTTAGACTAATACATTGTATATTCTCCATAAACATTAATAAGACCACTGAAAAAAAACCGGAAGATCAACAGTTAATCAATACAGCGGCAAAAAGCCTTTTTGAACACTTGTTTTTGTCTCATAAAATAAATGGCAGACGGAATCCTTATTTCATTTATTTCGATTTGAGTCCGATTGCATATCAGTCCAATTATTTCGGTGTTAATAACGGTCTGGTCCTGATGTTTCTTGCTTTTCTTGCTCCTCACTTTCTTTCCAAGGATGAACTCTATAACTATATTAGAATTTTGGATAACAGATACACCGAAAAAAGCTACAATCGAGCATTCGATCGTGAACTGCTTTCTGAAAATATCAATGAATATAATTCTCCGCGAAGTATTGCCAATCAATTGACCACAGCTCAATTGGATGCAGGAACAGCACTTCTGATCGGTTTAACCGCAATGGCGTCAGCAGCTTTCCAGCGCATGGATTCAGGGATGGAATGGCAAGAGACACTGGAGACCTTGTTGATAAGATGCTTGCCATATGAGTTACTGGCTATTGTCTACAGCAATATAACCAGTCATTGCCGCCCTGAACACTGGTACCCTGTACCTGCGGTAATGTTTACCGAGGATGGTATGCAAGAGTTTACACAGAGTATCATGGGTATTGACTTCACACACGCATTATCGGTGGTTTCATCGTCAGAAAGTCCGGAGTATCCATCGGGATACTCTGAGGGGACAGACAGCGACGATTCCGTTGAAGAGTCGGATTCAGAACATTGGGATCAGGCCATAGTCATTCAACAACAAAATGAACTGATAGCCCAACTACGACAGGAATTAGCAA
>NZ_JAHHPR010000716.1:0-1763 GCF_024606255.1 Endozoicomonas sp. SESOKO3 | reverse complement strand
TCAGGGTCTGTTCGCTGTCAGAAGGTCCGAGGGAAATGACCGAAGCCTGTCCTGAAGCCTTCGCCATTCTTGCAGAAAAATAACTTTTCCCGGTACCGGTTTCCCCCTGCAGGAATATAACGGGTGAGTCCACAAGCCGGTCATGGAGTCGGGATAAGCGACGGCTTTCACGATCCCTCTGATTCATCGAGCCGTGATAAAGATCCCGGGCCAGTACCGACAATGGCTGATCAGCAGAACCGTGCCTCGTCAGTGATTGGGACAGTCGGTTTTCGATGCGTTCAATGCGTTCATCTTCAGAATTCTCCGTTACATATTCTCCCCGGGCAATGTGAAAACAATCGGTGGCCAAAGCCTGAATAGCATCGGATCGGGTCTGCCCTGGTGGCACATGGAGCAGCCATCCAGAGGTCAGCGCATCTTGCAAACGTTTAATCTGCCTTGATGGTCTGATGGCTAACCTTTTATATGGCTTTGCTGCCAGTGGATCGACTGCCAACTGATACGCCATTGCCTCTCGTTGATGTTCAGGCGCATGAGCCACGATCATGGCACAGAGCCTGTCCAGAGATTCTTTTTCAGTTTCCCCTGAAAATGGACTTTCATAGGACAGTTGTAACGCTTCAAATTCAGTGTCCCTGAAGACAGCCGGGTCAAAGGCTCTGGCCAGTGGCCACAGGTTCTGCTTCACAAACGCTCTATCCAGCCGCAGGGCACTATTAATGATGTCATTTAAACGATCCGGGTCTACCGAGGCAGTTTGATTCTCATCCGGTTTTTTATGGGTATCTGGCAAAAACTGCCAACAAGCCACTTTCATAAAATCCCGCACTGACGAGGTCTGCCGGGTGCCATGGGTGATGACGCTATTGATGGCCTTGCGCCAGTGGCTGGGCAGTAGTTGTGGCGACTGGTCAACCTGCTGTGCTCGACGGGCAGCCAGTATCAGGTTATTCAACAACCCTTCGGTCCGTTCAGGCAGACGGTTACAAAGGTGGGCAGGTACGGTTTTAAAGGCTGCGTAAAGTTGCCGAAGTGCCTGTTCGGGCAGCTCAGTCCGGGGGATATCATGCTTGACCGCACTGATCTCCCAGATATCCACCTCAGGACAGGGTTTAGCCGTGGCAACCATTGAGCTGAATATCGAAGATGGGCTTTTCACAGACTCGGGCCAGAGTACGGTGACATGAGCTTGTGGGTAGGCTTGTAATTGGCCATTTACCAACAGAGGTTGCCCGACAGCCAGAGGTTCCAGAAGCTCCTGAAGCGCTGAATTACTTTCCAGTCCCCGCAATATAACAGGCTTGCCAGAGCTTAATGCCTTCTGCAACTCACTCTGACGCCGGCCAAAATATGCCTTTTTTTCCGAGGTGATATGGATATTATCAAACAGCTGACTGAAGCTGGTCAGTTCATTGACCTGAATCACCAGAGAGGCTTCCTGATGATTGATCCAATGACTGGCCTGGGCAGGTTGCCGATAAGTCACGGTATTAAAGACGCTGTGATCTCTCATTGAGTGCACATCGTTTTTTGTCAACCCCAGGGCTTTCGGCTGCTGTTTTGTGTGAGTCACCTGAAGTCGGGGCTCCAGGCCGGTGGTCTCGCGAATCGTCTGCATTGAACCCAGTAAACAAAACCAGAGCGCCTCAGTGAGGGGAGACGTTACGGTGAAGACACCACCCGCCCGAACTTGTTCCAACAGACGGGTGTTAGGGACTGCATAGCCTTCCGGGGCAATGGCAATCGGGTTCAGCCATTGG
>NZ_JAHHPR010000715.1:0-1615 GCF_024606255.1 Endozoicomonas sp. SESOKO3 | reverse complement strand
GAGTCCATGCTGGATACGATAGAACAAATTCCCTGGAAAGCTTACACCGCAGTTGCTCAAAAGACAGTTGCTCAAAAAAGAACCAGTAAATACGATAAGCTAATCAGACTTACCTTTTATATCGAAGCTGCGGATTGGCGAGTCGTAAGACAACAGGAAAGGCTGCTTAAAGATATAGAGGACAGGCTGCAGATCTACCCCATTGTAAACGATGCGGCAAAAGAAAGAGGCAAGACTTTCCTTGCTAAACTGGCCAGCGATCTGGAAGTAGTATTTGAAAACGACGTTCACCTCAACGACAACAAGAATGTTATTTACTGCAAAATTTCGGAATTAATGGGTGAGGTAGAAGAAACCCATGGCGATGAAGTGTTCAGAAGGGCCAGAAACAATGAAATTGCTCATCAACTCAACATTGAGGACTATAGAGATGACGCCGGTATAGAAGACCAAAACATTCTAATTAAAAAAAAACTCGAACAGCTGGAAGAAAAAGTTTTCAAAGCAGGTGTTTCTGAGGTTAATGAGCATATCACAGCCATTGACAATGAACTTGACAGGCAAATGGCTCGCCTGGACCCCAAACCCCGGTACGTTCTTGATCGTGAAGTAGCCACAGTCAGGGAAGCAATAGAAGAAGCTGAAAGTGAGCAGAAGACAGCTAAGCAAAAGCTGGATGCTATTCGTGTCAAACAATATTTATTTACCGGCCCCCCAGCTGTACACGAAAGTATCTCGGATGGAGACGACATAGTTCTCAATCGGGCAATGAAACAAGTTCAAATAAGGCTGGGTCTGACTGCAGATGACGAGCAAACCCTTCAAGAGCGAGTAGAGGACGTCAATGATTTTCTGGAAGAACACGGTATACAAAGACGAGAGGAAATCTTTAAGAAACTGAAAACCAAAATAAATCTTAATGTTCAGATTAGAGATGACCTCAGTTTACAGGAAGAAGCTGATGACTTTATCGATACTTTGGCTTATGTAGATACTCTTGTTCGGGAAGCAAGCGATGAAGTCTATAGCGAATTGGGTGAACAGATTTTAATCAGACAAAAGCATTTTCGGATCACGGAATTCCTGCGTGAGCACTACAGGAAAATTATGGCAGTGACCAATGCACGGCTTGAACAGAGAGATGCAAAAGAGAATCTGGATCGTAAAAAACAGGAGATTGAAGATCCCGGACACATTGATGAGCAGGCTAAAGCCGCACATGAAAAGGAAATGGACGCACTGGGTTTAGTCCTGAAGCAAAAAAGTGAAGCTGTATCAAAAGCAAAAGAGGCTCTGGCGGATTATCGTAAAGCAGCTCTTAACACCGTCGAAGAAGCCGTGGGTCTCAAACCAGACGCTACTGATACTCATGAACAACGGATTAATGCCCTGAGAAACAAACGGTTACAACTGGGCAGTGATGATGTTATTGGCAGCAAGGCCCAACAACTGATTCATAAACAGGCTCATCTGGAAGGTGAGATTAAAGTCAGAGAAGCCGCCATTGAGAGAATGAAGGGAGTCCTGAAAGCGGCAGAGAAAGCCGTCGAAGATGACGACGGTCCCTTCCAGTACACGCCGAGGCAGGCAAAAGTTCGGGCCGCTATGGACGACT
>NZ_JAHHPR010000714.1:0-1615 GCF_024606255.1 Endozoicomonas sp. SESOKO3 | reverse complement strand
GAGTCCATGCTGGATACGATAGAACAAATTCCCTGGAAAGCTTACACCGCAGTTGTTCAAAAGACGGTTGCTCAAAAAAGGACCAGTAAATACGATAAGCTAACCAGTCTTGCCTTTTATATCGAAGCTGCGGATCGGCGAGCCGTAAGAAAACAGGAAAGGCTGCTTAAAGATATAGAGGACAGGCTGCAGATCTACCCCATTGCAAACGATGCGGCAAAAGAAGGGGGCAAGACGTTCCTTGCTAAACTGGCCAATGATCTGGGGTTAATGTTTGAAAACGACGTCCACCTCAATGACAACAAGTATGCTATTGACTGCAAAATTTCGGAATTAATGGATGAAGTAGAAGAAACCTATGGCGATGAAGAGATCAGAAGGGGCAGAAACAATGAAATGGCTCATCAACTCAACATTGAGAACTATAAAGATGACGCCAGTATAGAAAACCAAAACATTCTAATTATCAAAAAACTCAAACAGCTGGATAAAGAAGTTTCCAAAGCAGGTGTTGCTGAGGTTAATGAGCATATCACAGTTATTGAAAATGAACTTGACAGGCAAATGGCTCGCCTCGGCCCCAAACCCCGATACGTTCTTGATCGTGAAGTAGCGACAATCAGGCGAGCAATAGAAGAAGCTGAAAGTGAGCAGAAGACAGCTAAGCAAAAACTGGATGCTATTCATACCAGACAATGTTTCTTTACCGGGACTCCAGCTGTCAGCGGAGGCCGCTCGGATGAAATCGACACAGTTCTTAATCAGGCAATGGAAATAGCTCAGACCGGGCTGGGTCTGACTGCAGGTGACGAGCAAACCCTTGAAGAGCGGGTAGAGGACATCAAACATTTCCTGCAGGGACACAGTAAAGAAAGACGAAATGAAATTTTTAAGGAACTGAGAGCTCAAATACATCTTGACATTAAAACGACAGGTTATCCCCATTTACACGAAGTAGTTGATTACTTTGTCGATACTTTAGTCTATGTAGATACTCTTGTTCGGGAAGCAGAAGATGAATTCAGTGAAGCATTGGATGAACAGACTTTAACCAGACAAAAACACTCTCAGGTCACAGAATTCCTTCGTGAACACGACAGGAAAAGTATGGAAGTGACCAGTACACAGCTTGAAGAAAGGAATGCACAAGCGAATCTGGATCGTAAAAAACAAGAGATTGAAGATCTTGGAGACATTGATGAGCAGACCAAAACCGCACATAACGAGGAAATGGCTGCACTGGGTTTAGTTCTGGAGCAGAAAAGTGAAGCTCTATCAAAAGCAGAAGAGGCTCTGACGGATTATCATAAAGCAGTTCTTAACACCATCGAAGAAGCCGTGGGTCTTGAACCAGAGGCTACTGACACTCAGGAACAACGGGTTAATGCCCTGAGAAACAAACAGTTACAACTGGGCCGTGATGACGTTGTTAGCAGCAGGGTCCGGCAACTGATTCAGGAAAAGGCCCGCCTGGAAGGTGAAATTGAAATCAGGAAAGCAGACATTGAGAGAAAGAAGGACGCCCTGGCGGTTGCAGAGAAAGCTGTTGAAAATGACGATGGTCCCTTCCAGTACACGCCGAGGCAGGCAAAAGTTCGGGCCGCTATGGACGACT
>NZ_JAHHPR010000713.1:0-2064 GCF_024606255.1 Endozoicomonas sp. SESOKO3 | reverse complement strand
CAGGAATGGTTATTTATGCAGTCCATGGTTCGTTTCTTAAAAGTTGTTGTTTTCCTTGGTTGGCAAGTCTATTTAAAATTGATTCTGCAGCTTAGAGTCGGTTTTACTATGAAAGTTCATAACATTGATCTCAGCGAAACTAACAGGAAAACAGGACTTTGATTCTTGCCAGGCAGGTGTTGCAGAATAATTAGTGAGTGACAGCAATCAGTCATTCATCCATGCTTAGTTCAGTGATTTTCGCCGACTCATCTTCATGGATGGACAACACATGGCCATCGACGCTGAAGGTGGCTGACACGATCCCTCTGGGATAGGAAATGGTGGCTTTTTTTTGCCATGACCCATCGCTTACCTGACCGTAAACAATAGCAAGATGAGAATCTAACGGCGGGAGTAAACTAAAAAATGTATGTCTTAACTGGTGATAAATAAATTCCGACACATTATCGTTATTGGCAGTGACCAAATGGCTGCCATCGGCGCTGAAGGATGCTGATCTAATATACAAACCACTACAAATGGTGGTTTTTTCTTCCCAGGATCCATTGACCTTACGGCCATAGATTTTTACCTTCCTGTCTTCACCGTGGGTCATCACATGGCGGCTATCGGAGCTGAATCTGGCTGAGTTGATCTGTTTATTATGGGAAATGGTAGCTCTTTCTTCCCATGATCCATGATCGTTCAGGCGATAGATTTTCGCCTTTTTATCTCTACTGCGGGTGATCACACAGCGGCTATCGGGGCTGAAGGTGGTTGAGAGGACCCAATCATTATGAGAAATGATGGCTTTTTCGTTCCATGATCCGTCTTCCAGACCATAGATTATCGCCCTGCCATCTTGACCGGAGGTTACCATATGGCTGCTATCGACGCTGAATGTGACAGAGAAGAAACGATCCTCATTGGGAAAGATGGCTTTTTCTTCCCATGCCCCATCGTTCTCAAGGCCACAGATTTTCATCCTGTTACCTTCACAACAGGTGATCATATGTCGGCTATCGGCGCTGAATTTGGCTGACCAGACTGGTTTGTCATGGGAAATGATGGCTATTACTATCCATGACCCATCGTTCATCTTGCCATAGATTTTTGCTGTATGATCCAGACTGGTGGTCACCATATAGCAACTATCGGCGCTGAAGGTGGCTGATGTTAAAGAATCGTGGCTAATGATGGCTTTTTCTGCCCATGACTCATCGTCTTCCAGACCATAGATTTTCGCCTTGCCATCGTGACTGGCGGTCACTACATAGCGATCGTTGGCGCTGAAGGTAGCTGACATGAGACGATTATCATGGGTAATAGTGGTTTTTTCTTCCCATGAATGTTCGTCCTTCTTGCCATAGATTCTCGCATTGCGATCTTCACTGGCGGTCACTACATAGTGGCCATCGTTACTGAGCATGAATGATATGACACGACCATTATGGGGGATAGTGCCTTTTGCTTGCCATGAACCATCGGTCTCCCGACCAAAGATTATCACCGTTTTACTATCGCTGACGCTCACCAGATAGCGGCCATCGGCACTGAAGGTAGCAGAGTTGATCTTGCCATTATTGGGGAGGGAGGCTTTTGTCTCAAATATAAATGTTTTGCATTCAATCATCAGTTTAGTGAGAGTGAAAGAGAACAGAGCAGGAAAGTCAATACTCCCATGACGATCCATGACTGACTTGACTAATGCCTTATCCATTGTAAACCGGCTCAACCAATTCTCGAGTTGATCCTTATCTTTTTCAGTGACGATTGTCTTTATTAGAGCCTGGTGTGATGAAGCAATCTGGCGATACCATGCCCTAGCCATTGAAGTATCATTTTTGAGCGTGTTGTTAAGGTATGAATTTGCCCGTGTTAAATGGGCAATATCACGGGTCTGCAAATAGCTATAAATTTTGGATTGTATTTCAATGGGCAAATCGAGCAATAATGAAATCTTGTTCTTGTCACGTACAATGACGTCCCTGCCCATAGTGCTAAAACGGGGTGTCTCTAATTGAGTTTCGGGTGTTGATGAGAGTGGCTCACCAAGGCAAGAATGGTTATTTATGCAGTCCA
>NZ_JAHHPR010000065.1:0-3702 GCF_024606255.1 Endozoicomonas sp. SESOKO3 | reverse complement strand
TTTTCAGCCTGCTCGTTTTTTCCCATTAGCTGCCAGAGTCGTGCCAGAGCCAGATCAATTTCATCATCTCCACAGGCTTTACAAAGTAACGCCTCACTGTTGTTGGATCGCTTGCCACTCATTTTCAGTAGCAGGTCTTCAGCCCATTCATACAGGTCCCTCTCCTGCAAGAGTCGCACCAGGGCAATATTGACGGTATGGAGTTGTTTACGCAGTCTTTCTGCAACGCCTCTGTATCGATGTGACTGCAGCATTTCGGTCAGCTCTGTTTTCATGTTCACCAGCAGTGTTTCAGTCATCTGGTGTTTTTTCATAAACTGCCACAGTCGTGCATTGGTGACATCAGCGTCAAAATTGTGAGATTTCTGGCAAAGGATCTCTTCATCAGCGTCGGGATTTATGTTTCTCAGTTTTAACAGTCGTGTTTCAGCATCAGGAATCAATCCAAGCGCTATTTCACAGCGGCTCAGGGTCAGGTCAAGGTTAGGAATTCTGGAAGCCCCGAGTTCAGTCAATGGTTCTTCCGACCTGAGTTTTTGCAGAAGAGAACAGGCTTCTTTCTGTTTTTCCGGGGTTTGCTCTTTCAGCGATCTTGCCAGCCCTATGGTTGCGTTTCGTTCGTCGGCCTGGTTGAGTTGGCCCCGGTATTCTTCTAAGGTGGACCGGAATGTTTCTTCTGCATCGGTGAAACATTGGTTTTTTAGTGCTTCGTAAGCCTGGCTGATGTTTTCTTCAGCCGCAATGGGCGATTGCTTCTTTCTTGAGGGCTGCAAACCCCGGGAAGAAGGTACCCCGTGTGCAGTGGTTTGCCGACGATGAATATCCTGGCCGTTCGAAAACCGGTTCTCCCACGAACGACGAGGAACAAACGGTAGCGCATTCGGGTTTAAATCAGATGCAGGCTTTCTGTCCTGATGAGCGTCCTGATCGGATTCAGGCAAGCGATGTTGTGACGGTTGCGATGTTGAACCGTAGGCTGGTGGTAATCCGTAACTCATGCAAAGTGACCTCCCTATGCTCTTAAGACAGCAAACATACATAAGAGTTCATCCAAGCGCCTTAATTACCTGATCCTTTGGAATTCAATATTGCTGGCTCATTGGCCAGACTCTTATTTTCGCCGCAGGCGCTTATGTTTGCTGTGCCTGATTCTTCACCTTTTCAACAGCTCTGGCTTCGATGATTCGCCAAATGTCGTAAGCTTTAAACTTCTCTCCCCGTCCGGGGTCAAGGGTTTCGGCTTTTTTGAACCATTCGCTCCAAACGTCTTTACTGTAATTCATCATTCTGAGACAGTGGGCTTTTTGCGAACAGGCGCTTGCATTCCTGGGGTATTTCTCCAGTACGGATTCTGCATACTCAAGCGCCTTTTTAAGGCTATCCTGTCCTGTCTCAGGGTCGCCATCTGCTATCTGCCGGGAAGCCAGACTGAAATAATGGATCGAAGTTAACAGTATTCTATTGGCGCTTTCCTGATACCCAGTCATCATTTCCATGAACCTTGCTGTTCCGGCATAGGTACTCAGCAGTGCCAATTCACATTCACTCGTATGGTATAAATCACAGCAGCGATGAATCAGTCTTTGAGCCCGTTCATTTTTATCCATCATCTGCCAGAGCATTACCAGGGTCAGATCAATATCGTGCTTCCCAGAGGGCTTGCACAGTTCTTCCTCAGCGTCATCGGGGTGCTTGTCACTCATGTTCAGCAACAGTTTTTCAGACCGTGTATATTTGCCCATATCCTCCCAAATTCGCACCAGAATTATGTCAATCTGAAGGTGCCCACAGGGCTTGTACAGGTCTTCCTCATTGCCATTGGCGGACTTGCCACTCATGTTCAGCAGCAGTTTTTCAGACCGTTTATATTCGCCCACTCTTCCCCAATGTCTCACCAGAGTCAGGTCGATTGTCAGATCTCCAGAGGGCTTGCACAGCGCTTCCATACTGGCAAAGGGAGATTTGCCAACCATATTCAACAGCAACCTTTCAGTCAGTGTGTATTTGCGCTGCATCTCCCAATTTCTTGCCAGCGCCAGATCAATATCTTTCTTCCCGCAAGGCTTGCACAGGCGCTCTTCATTGTCATCGGGGTGCTTGTGACTCATGTTCAGCAGCAGTCTTTCTGTCCATTCATAGTTGCCCATCGTCTGCCAGAGTAAGGCCAGAGCCAGATCCAGGACATTATTTCCAGTGGGTTGACACAGAATTTCTTTATTTTGATTGGGTTTTTTGCCCATCATGTTCAGCAGCAGCTTTTCAGCCCTGTTATATTGGCCTACCTGCCCCCAGTATCGAACCAGGGCCAAATTAATTTCATAATTTTCACAGGGCCGACACAGGATTTCTTCACTGTTACCAGGGTGCTTGCCGCTCATGTTCAGCAGCATCTTTCCAGAAAGTTCAGGTTTATCCATGATCTGCCAGAGTCGAACCAGAGTCAGGTCAATCTCACGCTTTCCAGTGGGCCTGCAAAGCCTTTCAACACTGTCACCAAGGTGTTTTCGACTCATGTTCAGTAGCAATCCTTCAGCCAGGTGATATTTGCCCATGACCTCCCAATGCAGCGCCAAAGTCAGATCAATGTCGAGATGCCCAAAAGGCTTGCAAAGCATCTCCGCACTGGCATCAGGGTGCTTGCCACTCATGTTCAGCAGCAATTTTTCAGACCATTCGTGTTTGCCTTTCGTCTGCCAGAGTCGCACCAGGGCAAGGTCAATTTCACGATTTCCAGAGTGAGTGCATAGAATTTCTTCACTGGCATTGGGGTGCTTGCCACTCATGTTCAACAGCAGCTTTTCAGCCCGTTCATTCTTTCCTGTCAACTGCCAGTGTCGTGCCAGAGCCAGATCAATTGCATTATCTCCACAGGGCTGAGAAAGGATCTCCTCGCTGTCATTGGATTGCTTGCCAATCATGTCCAGCAGCAGGTCTTCAGCCCATTCATACAGGCTTCTCTCCTGCAAGAGTCGCACCAGGGCAAGAGTTACGATACGGAGTTGTTTATAGAGGGTTTCTGCAGTAGCAGTGCTTGGATTCGATAGTAGCTTTCTGGTCAGCTCTGTTTTCATGTTCACCATCAGTGTTTCACTCATCTGGTGTTTTCCCATCAACTTCCAAAGTCGGGCATTGGTAATATCAGCGTCAAAATTGTGAGATTTCTGGCAAAGGATCTCTTCATCAGCATCGGCTGTTTTATTTCTCAGTCTTATCAGTCGTGTTTCAGCATCCGAAAGCAATCCAAGTGCTTGTTCACAGCGGCTCAGGGTCACGTCAAGGTTAGGAGTTGTGGAAGCCCCTAATGGAGTCAATGATCCTCTCAATCGAAGTTGTTCCAGACGATAAAAGGCTTTTTTTTGCTTTTCCCGGTTTTGCTCATTCAGCGATCTTGCCAGTCCTATGACTGAGCTTTGGTAGTCGGCCTCGCTGAGTTGGCCCCGATATTCTTGCAAGGTAGCCTGGAATTTGTCTTCTGCATGGGTAAATTGTTGGTTTTTCAGTGCTTTGTATGCTTCATGGATTTTTTTTTCAGCCGCTTCAGGCGATTTCTTTCTGGTTGACCGGTGCCACCTCTGAGAAGAAGGTGCCCTGTGGGTAGTGGTTCGCCGACGGCGAATAGTTGGGAGCGTGTCAGAAGACTGATCGCTGCTCGAACCACGAGGAACAAACGGAAGCGCATTCGGGTTTAAATCAGATGTAGGC
>NZ_JAHHPR010000712.1:0-6129 GCF_024606255.1 Endozoicomonas sp. SESOKO3 | reverse complement strand
ACCTGCGGTGGGCTGACCTGCCCCAGGAAGCGCTTGAGATAATCGCCAGCTATTTATCCATCGAAGATCTCAATAATTTTGGGCAAACATCGCCGACAATGAGCGAACGCCTGAGGTCATGCGGTCTGGAAGAGGTCCATCACTTCCTCTCCCTGACCAGCCAAAGGCAGACTTCGTGTCGGGCAATCATTCAGTCCAGTCATCTACTCCTTGAGTACCTCAGGACATTGTCTATATTTTCTGTTCGTCATTTCCCTGCACAACAGGGCCCGGCCTTTTACTCCTGCTATGCCAGCCATTTGCGCCAGCAGATTCTTGATGGGGCCGCACTGACACTTATACCCAGTGGCATTTTAAATGTTCGCCACAACCATCATCTGCGTGATCATATTCCCATTGTCATTGAGGGGAAGGCGGATAACTACAGCGATATCCTGACTCCGGGTCCTGATGGTCAATGGGTCAGGGAAGCTGAGATCAAACACGATTCCCCGGTCAAATATGGTCATCAGCAGGCCGACCATATTTTATTTGTCGAGCAACCCTCTGCGTTGAGCATTGGGGGAGTACCGTTTCGTTACAATTACACTGGCAAAGAGCATTTTCTGTCTGTCTATGAACGCAAAAATAATTCGTGGGTTGAGCAACAACTGACATCGGGTGAGATTTTTCCTGAATGTAAGGATAGGCATATCATTGGCATGTACCTGTCACCTGATGCCAGATCACTGGTCTGTATTAACATGAACTACGCTGTTGCTATTCTCGGTCGGGGGGCTGATGGGCAGTGGATCAATAAAGGCAACATTAATACAATACTTCGTCATAGGCTGTTCAGTGCCGACAGCAATCATTTTGTGCTTTATAGTGGACCACGCATCAAGGTGATGAGCCGGGCAGACGATGGTTCCTGGTCACAAACGGGTGACATTGTTGTTACCGACCCTCCTGATGATCTGAAAGAAACGCCCAGCGGCGAAAAAGTGAGCAACTTTGAGTTTGATCTTGACGTGGTATTCAGTCCGGATAACCGCCATTTTGCTACATGGTTTGAGGAGGTCGGCAATGATTCACATCACAATGATATTCAACAGCGTTATTTATTTGTCGTCATTTTTGCCCGTGACCCGCAAGGGCAGTGGCGTGAAAAAAAGAGAATCATTGAATGCTGTAACCGGCCAACCCGATATTTCGCTCTTAAACCTCAATTCAACCTGGATGGTCGGCTTCTGATTATCACCACTCCGGAAAGTATTGATATCTGGGAATTAACCGACGACCAATGGCACAAAGCTGCACAGAAGGAGCCCTGGAGCGGCGGCGGTGATATTCAATTTTCTTTGGACCCTTGTGAATTCATCAGAAGTTGCAATCAAAGCGTAACGATCTGGCGTAAGGCAGCGTCGGGAATGTGGGGCGAGACACAAACATTTCCGGCTGAGTCCCTGGTAGTCAAAAGTCCCAGCGGTGAAACCATTGTTTGTAACGATCCTGCCGGACACACTGATCTCTATCAACGTAAGCCTTTTGCTGAACCTTTCGGTCAGCCATTCGGTGAAACTGCCGCCGTTGAGTGGGTTAATCAACGCATTGAGTTTTCCATCATAGGTGCAGATTTCAATGGGGAAGGTTGCCTTTTGGCTGTGGTTCCCAAGACGGCTACGCACAGCCTGATTCTGTTCGGGTTGACGGCAGACGGTAGCTGGCTGGAAAGGGCCCGTTTGCAAACAGAAGGCAGGATTTACAAATTTCGCTTCAGCCCTTGCAGCCGCAACCTTCAAGTCCACAGTTTGAGCCCTGCCAGCGGCTATGCCAGAGGGCGAGAGTTTTTTTCGCTCTGGCAGATCATGCCCGATAAAGTCACCCGGACAGCTGACGGGGAATGACGACCTCCTACTTAGCGACCATCATGTTGTTGATTTTGAGCTGGCCAAAGTTAAGGGGAAGCTGCACCTGATATAAGAAAAGATGATCCTGTCTCTAGCAGCCCCTGCAGTGTTCAAAGTCTGCTCAATCCTTTTGATACTTTATCCAGGAAGCTATGATAGTCGTCAGGATTCAGTCCCAGTTTCCGCAAGTATTGAATAGTATGATGAACAACTTCTTCAGTAGTATAATCTTGGCTGGCTTTAACATCATCAGGCACAGCCTCAATCGGCTCATTTCTCATTCGACGGTCATGGATATATTCGAACCAGGCTTGTAAAAACTGATTGATCAGTTTTAATTCCTGCATATTTTCAGGACAACGGAAAAACCGAAACTCCATTGTGGAATATGGATCGATCACCTCAGTTCCTGGAATATGCAACAAAGATATGGCCATATATTTGTCTATCATCACATCAGCAATTTCACCAAACATTTGTTGCAAGGGGGCCATCTGCACAAAATGACTATATATTTTTGAAAACTGTTTAAGCTTATCCAATTTTTCTGAATCCGTTAACCAGTCACCATTCGCTTCTTCATAATTGGAACCAGCTAACTTTTCATTATACGTAGCAATCATCCAATTGATCCGTTCAATGGCTAACCCTCTCATGTCAGAATAATCAGAAAACAATTTATACCATTGACTCTCATTATTTTTAACAATTCGGTCATTATTACCGAATGCCCTGATTAGATAAGGATTGCTCTCAATTTCCCTCTGTAATTCCAGTAGAGCTCCGGGATTACCATGCGTAGCGGAGAGCGCATCGACATGCTTGTGACCGGAGGCATAACCTATGAGCCCATCTTTAATCATTAAGTCAACCAGTTCAAATACTTTTTCTAAACAATTATTCGCACCGGCGTCACCATCGTGGTAAGGCGTACAATTAAACTCAAGCCATCTCCTAAAGTCTACAAAAGGAGTTACATAGAATTGACCGTCAAAAGTGAAACTTTCAGGATCATAACCTGTCTTATTTGCTCCTAATCTTTTCATATGTTTATTGACTTTATTAAGATAATAGTAACTTGACCCGCCCCCTTGTTCATCTTCAGAAATCAAATCATATTCCAACTCTTCACCAAATTTGAGATCAATACGCTTGTCGAGTGGAATACCCTGTCCAGCTGTATCTGGCTTTTTTTCAGACATATCATTAAGAGCATCTAACCAGCGTCTTCTAAATTTCGAACCCATGACTTCTTCATTAAAAGTCATTCTAAGCTTATGATTACTTCTCAGGGCAGCAATAATGGAATTCTTGCACTTTATACATCCAACGGTTTCCTTCCTTATCTCATCAATAAGTTCTCGCTTGTAGCGAACACTAAATCTCATAAAATGGTCATATTCTGAAAAATAGCCATCCCCAAAAAGCATCCTTTCAAAGAATTGAAATGTCTCATGCCCAACAAATTGATAGCCCCTACTATCATCAGAGCCCTTGAAATTTTCATAAAGGTAATCAGGTAATAACTGACCAAGATAATAATATTGACGATATCTATCTGACATCTCAATTTGTCGCTGAGCAAACATTTCTGACAATATTGAATCTATTATTTCGATTCGTTTATGACTAATTGTTTGATTGGAACGATACTTATCAGCATCGTTACTATAAATAAACTTCTGATCTCTTAACAATCCTTCCGTGAACAATATAAAATCCACAAATATTTCTTTAACATTCTCTTTGGTAGTAACATAATCAGTACTATCAAAACGCAAATAACCATTTGTCTTCCATTTTTTATGCCCGATGACTCTTTCGATGGATAAACCATGCTCCTCAGCCAGTTTATTAACAGTATTTAACAAATGCCCGGCTGCCTCCCGGGGTGACAACAGTACATCAACGTTAAGCTCTTTTCCTCTCTTGCGCTTTCCCGGTTTCATTTCCGATGATGCTTGTTGGCTTTCCGCCCTGGTCTGCTCTCTATTTTTTTCAGGTACCCGATCACCTTTGTCACTCGCTGTTCCCTCTTTATTTGAGTTACCGAGGCTGATTATTCCGTTTATGTCACTTATATTAACTTTCAAAAAAAAATTGTCAGCAGTACCAAGTAATAAAGGTAAAAAAACATTCAAGACATTTGCGCCATTGCTACCCTCATTTTTTCCATGGGCTAGCTGGTAGAAATCATCCTTTTCTTTTTTAGAAAAACCTGTATTCTTTTTGTAATCGAGTTCCTGAAACTCTTTTGTCACTTTGTATGTTATGCTTGTAAGATAGGGGTCTTTCCAGCCTTTCAGATCTTCTATTTTTTCTTCCTTAAAAGCATCAACTAACATTTTGTCAGTACTGTTTTTTTCAATGGGAGGTTTACTGAAA
Source organism: Endozoicomonas sp. SESOKO3 (assembly GCF_024606255.1). Taxonomy (NCBI): domain Bacteria; kingdom Pseudomonadati; phylum Pseudomonadota; class Gammaproteobacteria; order Oceanospirillales; family Endozoicomonadaceae; genus Endozoicomonas; species Endozoicomonas sp. SESOKO3. The sequence goes on along the minus strand of NZ_JAHHPR010000712.1, from coordinate 1,855 downwards.
AAAAGCTTCCCATTCAGTGCCGGAGTTAAAACATTCTGATAGTCAAAAGAAAGCGAACCAAAAGCTAGCACGTGGGAAACATTCAGGAATGAACAGAAAAAAAATATAAATAATTTCATAGTAACAAAGTTCAGTTTTTAACCATATTTCTTGATTATGATAATTCGAATAATCTCTGTTGAGTAACCCCTGGTGCTATACCTGTGAAAGGACACGCTCAATACCTACCATTAAATACTCTGAGCAAGTACTTCTGTACATGAAAAAGTACTAAGAATTCTATTCACAAGGATCACCACAGTGCTCTCTAATTATTCTAATATTCAATTAACTTCGCAAAAAGGTAGTAACAGACTAGTTATTAATCAAGTGTGCCGGGGAAATATTCTTTCGCCAATAACGAAGTTTATGTGTCGTTGTCCGATTTCTCACCAAGGCTCTGGAGACTGACTTACTCATTCAAGCCTATAAGTATCCAACCAACCGACCAGAAACATATCTCCAAATTGAAATTTCATCCTATCTGAAGGTTATATCTGCCTTTCACCGCACCGACTGATATTTACCTAATATCTGTCGTCAGTAACGATGTCTTTATGGCGACCCGTTTCAAAACGTCGGCAAAAGAATTTACCACCGTCTTTGTATACAGCAGTTCCCGCCAATCATTGACAAATGTCCGAATCAATAGGTTATTCCATAAGTCAAATCCTAAGATGATGAAAGAACACCCGGTTCCGCATCATTGCATCTTTTAACACCTTATCCCAACTGACTACTTCAGTGTAGAGATTAAGACTATCATGCCAACGGAAGTACCCCTGTCGATCTGGAAGGGGCTTGAAATCTTTTTCTTCTTCCAACCAAGTCTTCACCTTTTTGTTTAAGTCACAGATAACATAGCCATAGAACGGGGTGTTGGTGTTAATCTGTATCTCCCTGCCCTGGGGTGTGGTGAACTCGCCATCACGTAGCTTGCGAACATAGCGAATAATTTGCTGCACAGGATCTTCCTTAGAAGATGGGTTGGCAAAATCATCTCGCTGTGGCCTCTTGAACTCGAATATAGTTACAGGATTGCTGGCTTCATTCTCACCTCGAAAAACCATTCGGTGATCAAATGCCAGAATATCTGGCCTGCCTGACTTTCCTTCCAAAGGGATATCAGAGGAGAGGTACTCGGTAAAATTGAGGCGTTCATCAATTAACCAAAGGTTATGATCCTCAAAAGGTGTTTGGTCACTGTCGCCTTTTCTGGGGAAAATAATGTCATGCACTACACCCTCAGAAGAGTACTTACCATCATCACCGGTTTGCAGGCTTTTTTCAAAAATGTCAATAACACTGCGACGCATGGAAATATAATGAGCCAGGTAACGATGTCTTTATGACGACCCATTTCAAACCGTCGGCAAAAAAATTCCTTACCTTCTTTGTAAACGCTCTTGACATTAAACGTTAGAAAATATTTTAAGCAGGTAAACCGACCGAACCCCTTGCCGCCCTGAGTGATTTTGTGGTCTGAGTAGAGTGTATCGAAAGAGTTTCGATTTTCAGTATCGAACCCTACACCATTGTCAATAACAGTAAAGCCACAAACAGCAAGCATGGAATTTTCTAACAGATCGTCTTGTTGTTCACGATGAACAACAATCTGTACAAGGCCACTATCATTGCCAGTGCATTCAATGGACTGAATCGCATTGACCATCAATTCAATAATGGGGGTGTAGACGTTGACACCAGAGCCTGCCGGAATATGATCGACTGCACGTTGTATGTTGACGTTACTCATAGTATCTCTCTAGCAGCCTGTCGGACTTAAGCGTCCGTAGCGAGGATTGCAAGAAATTGA
>NZ_JAHHPR010000711.1:0-1429 GCF_024606255.1 Endozoicomonas sp. SESOKO3 | reverse complement strand
GCCTTTGCTCGAAAAGAGCCTGTTGGGGTTCTGAACAACATCTTCAAGAGAGTGATTAACCATCCCCAGGTGACTGGCTTTGACAAAGCTCAGGCTCATTACAGTTATGCCGACATGGTCACCTCCAGGCTTCGGCGTCAGCTGGAGTTTGTTCACAAAATGATTGAGCCTGTCTATGCCTACGGGCAAGCCCTGGAAAATCAGGGGCCGCCTGATCTGGAAAAAGACATCAAATTCAGGGAAGCATTGAAGCAGTTCAAGCTTAATATGCAGCAGATCAGCATCTACACCTTGGTCATGAGTAAGGCCGTCAAAGAAGCGCAGGAGATTTTCTTTAGCCTTAATGAAGATCAACCCGAGTTTGTTGATGCACTGGTGGATCTACACAACGACATGGAGCACCTGATTGCTCAGGGAAAAGCCGTCATTCAATGCTGCAAGGACATTCCGGATATTTATGCCCGGCGGGGTAAAATGATTCAGCGTCACAAGCTGTACAGGAAAAGTGGCTCACTGCGAGACCATGAGTTAAAAAGTGGCTCACAGCAACACCGTGATTTACAAAGTGACTCAGAACGACACCGAGAGTTATCCGACCGAATAAAGGATCTGGAAGAACTTGGCAAGAAGCTCGATAAAAGTATGGGAATGCTGAAAGACGCCCTTAATAGTGAACAGGCCGCCCAGGTCCGGCAGGCTCTGAGCCCTGATGATTCAGCCTCTGTGGCTGAATGTAATAATGACTCTGCACAGGGCTCCTTGCCCGATCAGGCTACCTCATCCATGCAAACATCTCCGGTAGCTACCGCTGCACCTTCAGAGGGCACCCACACAACGGACATAGAAACACCATTAGTTGCAGGCATTGAGGAAGCTCAAGAGATTAAACTACCCCTGAAGCTGCTTATTCCCGAAAACATGGTGATTGCCCTGGGCATTTCAATCGTGGAGCGCCAACTCATAGCACTCATGAAGCTCTTCGATTCGGGAACCGTTCAGGATAAAAATCTGACTACTGCAAAATCCAGAAAAGGCAAAAAAGGGAAACAGCAGGGACGTAAAGGAAAAGATCCAGTGGTCCCTCAACCACAAGCCACTGAGGTCAAAAAGAAAAATGTCGATCCCGATGAACTGGGCCTGAAACTCCAAACAAGGCTCAGCGACTATCTTGAAGTACTCCATGACACAGGAAAGACTCCTGATGGCAAAACGGTGCCTGAGGGGCTGGATTTAAAAGTACTGCTGACAAGAATCCAGCAGGGTACTTTTCTCGAGGACTCCAAGTATTTGGGCGTTGACTGTACCTTTCTTTCAGATGCTCTGAAAATTCCTATCCAGGTTAACCTGCCGATGAACAACATGCTTTACTTCCGGCCAGGCCTGGTTGAACCCGAGAAACTCGACCACTCGATTCACCCGGAGCCTCACC
>NZ_JAHHPR010000710.1:0-2847 GCF_024606255.1 Endozoicomonas sp. SESOKO3 | reverse complement strand
GAATCCCAAAATAACGACAAAAAGCAATAAAAACAGGCACACGATGACGACAGCTCCCCTGTTGCCGTGTTACGAGGAAACGAAAGAAGTTTTCTCCGGTTTCTGGTATGGCACCACCGGAAAACTTCAGGCAATAGTCACTGATCGCCTTAATGCGTTGCGTCGTGTCTTTGGCTTTCTTTATTCTCAGCAAAGGCGCCTGTATTTCTGATGGTTGCTGGCCAATGTTCGTCAGCACTTCTTCCAGTACTGTTTTCATGCCTTCTGAACAGCGGGCATCAAAACGGTTTGATTCTTTTAACCGGGCTGCTTTTAACCGGGCTTCTTTAGCAGATTTTTCTTTGCCCGGTTTCCGGCGTTCTACAACATAAGTAAATCGAATACTCTGGTTGGCTCTGGCCTCTGGAATAGACAGTGTGTGAAGCCCGGTATACCGGTCCCTGACCAGGGTAAACGGCCAATCGGGTTTCATGCGCAGGGCTACTATATAGTTATCAGGCTCCAGGCTGGGCAAGGCGTAGCGACCATTGTCCGATGTCCAGTCAAAGGTTGCCAGCGTTTGGTTGCTGGCTAATGTCACTGGCTGGTCATGCTCTGGTAACCGGGCAGGTATGATAATTTCGGCCCCCTGCAGGTGTTTATCATTAATACTGATCAGTTGGACTTCGCCCTCAGTAAACACACAAACATCCTCTGCCCACCATCGATACATCCCGGGAGAATAGTGCCTATGTTCGAAAATTACATATTCGTTAAGTTTTGACTTACCCCAGCTCTCATAGTTCGTTATATGGTCCAATGCCGGAGCCTCATTCCCAAGGGCTTCTGGATGGTATTTTTCAGGTGCTTTATCACCGTAAATAGCCATCGCTTTATTAACAGGTTGTAGCTCATGGTTTGCTCTCTGATCCAGTGCCGGAGCCTGTTCTTTGTAAGCTTGTGGAATGTACTTTTCAGTAGCCTCACCGCCGTAAAAAGCCAACGCTTTATTGACGGGTTGTGACTCATGGTTCGTTTTCTGGTCCAATGCCGGAGTTTGTTCCTCGTGGACTTGTGGCATGTCTTCTTCAGGAGTGTTATCACCGACGAAAGCGGATGCTTCGTCGATAAAATCGTCTACCAAATGGTTCGCCAGATCACTGAGCTGATGCCAGAATGCAGGCCACCATTGAACATCATCGGCCTTCCACGCGCTTATCCGCTGGTCAGCCGCCTGAAGATAAGGCTGGTTAGTGGACATTTTCAGCGTTTGTTGCTCTTCTGTCGTCATGGGAAATACACTACCAGCGTCCATGCCGGTACTGCTAAACGTACGATCAAACCAGCACTGTTGCCAGTGTCGGTAAAGTGCCCGGGTGAGAATGTCGTCCGACTCATCCGGCTTCAGGGAAAGACCGGATGCTTGCCATTTGGCCTGAGCCACACCCTTAATGATTTCGGTTTTGGCTTCCTTTTTTGTCAGACCGGTCTTAATACGGATTTCACAGTTTTTTTCATCAACACTGTTGCAATCGCTGCCTCGTATCAACCACGGGCGATTCATTTTCGGTACCGTTTCGTTGAACCATTTGCAAAGTCCGGCATCAAGCTCGCTTTTACCCATGGCAATAGCCGACGACTTTGGCAGTTTATCCAGTGATACATTGGCTGCCATCAGGTAAAGCCGGTAGTGCTGGTTGAGGCATTGGTGAAGGCCGTTTTCAGTAAAATCACCGCCTCTGATGACGGCTCTGGTGACATTCTGTAAATCAAGACTGGTCGGCTGCAACGGCAGTTTTTTCTGTTGCAGGCAAGTCCTCAAACGACAGTGTATATTAGCCAGATCTTCAGCGATTATTTTCCCCTGTGGGGTCTGTGGCAACACTTTCTCAGCAATGGCCTGCAATTCTGCCGGGCTGTACTGCCGGATAGGTAAATGTCGGAAACGCCCTTTCAGCGCCGGTGATAAGGGTTTGCGTCCGCTGTACTCGGGTGGGTTGGTCGTGGCAAACAGGTGGAAGCCCGGATGCGCGTCACCGGCCAATATGTCGTTCAGCTCACCTTCCAGGTGCTGGCTGTCGATCAGATTCATTTCCGAGATGACCACGATGCCGCCATTCACTTTTGCCGTCTGGATTTTTTCACACACTTTGTTCCAGGAGCAATCACAGGCATTCAGGGAAAAGACTCCCGGCATGGATTCTCCCCGCTGCCTGGCCTGCTGTTTGACACTGTCGATCATCAGATTCAGCGTGGCATCTTTACCCCGTCCGGCCGGGCCTTCAACCAGCGTCGCCTGACGGCCGCCGTGTTTTCTGTTGAGATGATAGGCCTGCTGACACCGACTTAAATCCTGTCCGAGCTGTTGCACAAGTTCACTGACTGCCGATCCGGAGGTATCAAAATCAGGTCGGGTTTGTTCGGTGAATGTCATGAAGGGCTGCTGTATATCCTGCAGGTTCTGTGTACGAACTTTGTCGCTCAGGGTGTTGTCCGGTTGGTAACGGGCAGAAAACCAGATTTCCAGTGCTGACAGGGCATCCTGATGGGTTTCAGTGATTTCGGGGCCCAGTACATCCCGAAAACTTTGTTGGATCAAACCGTTTATTTGCTTACTGGTGACACTGTCGTTTACGGGTAGTGAACGATCCAGATACCAACCCACCCAACTACAGATATCCGTTAAATCCCTGGGGGTAAACTCATGTTCCGGCAACAGCTCCTGATAGTATTGCCAGAGTGTCATCACACTCTCAGTAGCATTCCTGGCCATTGTGTTGATTCGAGTGTCTGGCAGATGCCTTTGTAACTGATTGACCAGAGCCGGTTCCACCACTCTGTCTCGAAGAAATGCCTGGTCCAGACGGG
>NZ_JAHHPR010000709.1:0-1026 GCF_024606255.1 Endozoicomonas sp. SESOKO3 | reverse complement strand
TGTAGACGTATTAAAAAGAAAGCAAATATAAGCTAGAGGTCAATAATTTCAGGGGTTTTCATGACTTTTACCTGCCCATCTATGCCAATCGCATATTTATGAATTTTCATCATCATCCATTTTCACGCATGCGTGGGAATACGTACAGCCTTCCTTGATGATGTGGAGCTTCACTGCTAGTTTAGTATTACTTATTTTCGATAGTAATACGGTGTTCTTATGCCTAAGTTGACCAGTAAAAGACAAGTAACCATACCTCAGGATGTCTGTAACAAACTGGGGCTTGTTCCTGGTGATACTCTGAAGGTTTTTGAGCGGGATGGAGTCGCTCATTTGGTAAAAATGTCTAGTGAAACACTCTCAGGTACATTAGCTTGTGTAAAAGTCACAGAGTCTGAATCTGCGGTAAACCAGGGTGATCTGGATTTTAAAGAAATTTTGAGAAAAAAAGCTGCCAGAAAATTCAGAGGTCAGGAATGATTGCTGTAGATACCAATGTGCTGATTCGCTATTTACTGCAGCCAGTGGACAGTCAAAACCCGCCTTGGCAAACTCAAAAGGCTGTCCTTACAATAGACTCTGCGGAAAAGGTTTTTTTGTCGGACATAGTATTGGCTGAAACCGAATGGGTGATGGAGGCTGTTTTTAATTTGACCAGAAATGATATCCATCCAGTGTTTTATGAGTTGGCAGCCAGTACCCGTTTTTTGTTTGAAGACTGGGAGGCACTCCAACGTGCCCTGATGGATTATAAAACTTATCCAAAAGTGGATTTATCCGACTGCCTTATTGCCAGACGAGCCCATAACAATGGGGCTGAAACACTCTATACGTTTGAGAGCAATCGTAAACTGGGTGCATTACCAATAGTGACCACTCTTACTGTTCGTCATTAAATGCTACAAAAAACGATTCCATACAAAGTGGCTAACTTAATAGAGCTTCGATTAAGTACCCTGCGGCAAAATCATGAAAGTGTCTGCCCAGCAAGGACTTCAGCCAGATAGCGTGTACTCATAGCGGCTT
>NZ_JAHHPR010000708.1:0-5504 GCF_024606255.1 Endozoicomonas sp. SESOKO3 | reverse complement strand
GCGCCAGATGGCCGGCATCGTTGATGTGAGCGACCGTGATTTCCGAAGGGCTCTGCTGAATCTGGACAAGGCCGGTTTGCCAGACGGTCAGGCAGCAAGGTTGCCAGCCCCGGACTGCGTGCTTTGCGACGGCTCCGGCAAGATCAGGACCGTGATGGCCCTGATGGATCGGGTTAGCGGACACCTGGATGACATTGAGTTCAGTGACCGCTTTAACCATGTCAGGCTGGCCGCCGGTGACAAAGGTTTGCTGGCAGACGCCTTACTGCTGCTGGAACAGACGCGCTTTGCGGCGGTGGCCACCGAAGACCTTATGGACACCCCGGAGTTCCGCAGAAAGCTTATTATCCTCTTCCGGCAGGCGCTTCGGGAACGGCAGGGACTGACGCCAGAAAAAGCCATTGACCGGGTAGTCACTTTGCTCAATGAATCAGGCTACAGTGCCGACGACACCCGCTATGTAAAGGAAAAGCTGCTTGGCAATCAGGAATTCATGGAGCAGCTCAGGACCCGGGGCCAACCTGGCGGGGATGGCGCTGATCCGGGAGATATACGGTCAGGCAAGTTGAAGAGCAAGTGGCGCAAATTTAGCAATGCGCTCGGGAAATTTGCGAATAGCAAAAGGTACATTCGTACCAAAATGGCTTTCGGCGTGGGGATGTCCGCGGTGGGCCTTGCCGGTGGTATTCAGACCCTTAAAAACCTGGAGAAATACGGAGATGCACTGTCTGATAAAACCAGAGACCTGACCTATGCCGGGGCAGGCCTGACGATCGGCGGCGCAATCTATAACCTGGGCTTGACCGCCCAGTGGCTGCTGACTGACAAAAGCAAACACCTTATCAAGGTGGCCGATGCAGCGGACCCGGCTCTTGATGCCCTGAAGCAAACCTCAAAATTAGCAAAAGCCTCAAGGGTCACGGCCATGACGGCGCCGGTTATCGGTAATGTCATTTCCTTGACCGGTTCCATAATTACCACAATCTCTCTCTACATGGCCAAAGACGAGGCAAAAAAGGCCGGCAACACTAAACAGGTGGGCTATTACGAGACAATGATAGCCCTGACTAAGGTTTCGATGGTGCTTGATACTCTGAGCATGTTACTGGACTTTGTCGCTCCAAAGCTGGGAATGGTTGTTGACCTGATCAACATTATGCTCGGCTTCGTGATCACCGCTATCGCAGAATGCATGCCACCCAACAATGCCTACCAGGATTTTGACGCCTTGCTGGCCAGCGATGGCTTCGATCAATACATTAACAACATGGCCAAATCCTTTGAGGAAAAAGGATATTCAAGGTTTGAGTACCACGCCGATGCCGGCCAGTTTCTTAAGCAGAGAAAGTATGAGGAAAACCTTGAAGAACTGTTGATATCCCGGAAAAGGTCACTGTCCGGGACAAAAAAAGGCCTTGCCTTTCTGGACTTTCAGAAGCGGCACCACACAGAGATGGGGACGAAGGAGGCGGACTTCATGCTGGGCAGGAAAGGCTACAAGATATTTTATGGTTTCGGTGGCGATGACACCCTGATCATTGACGAGGGGGAGCTCTATGGCGGATCAGGCCATGACCGGCTGTTTCTTAAGGAAGGTCTCGCAGAAGGCTCTGACGGCAATGATGTTATCCGGATTGAAAAGACAGGGAAGGCGAAAGGGGGTCCTGGTCGTGATCATATCTGGATTGGCAAGTCAGGGGAGGCCCATGGCGGTCGTGGCAACGACTTGCTTCATCTGCCAAAATATCTCGGGATCGGCTATGGCGGACCGGGCAGGGACACCATCATTAACGGCCAGCTGCAGCTCGGCGGCCTCGATGACGACACTCTCATCCATGGCCTTGGATATGTCAAACAAGATGGCGGTGAAGGAGATGACCGGCTTGATCCGGGTATAGGCACGGCAATTATTATCGGCGGATCAGGCAATGACACCCTGATTATGCCACGCGAGATCAAGGTTCCCCGATCTATCCGCTTCGGCGGCCGACACATAGTGGGTACGCATTACTATCGTCTTAGCCAGACGAACTCCGTCGCATTATTCAAGGCTGACCTGCAAACCGGACGCTGGAGCAGCCGTTTTGCTGAATACCTGAAGTACCATAATCTTTTGCGCTTTTCGCCAGATGGCAATGAAACATCTCAAACAGAGCTTTTCGGACTCTTTGGCATAGGACGTTCGTATGATGGGCGCGACTTTGATTTCAATAAACGCAACGGTATCGATGTAGATCTGCACCCAAACCTATTCTACATTGCCCCGCTGGCGGTTATAAAAGCTGACTACACGCGTAAAGTGATTCACCAAAAATTGATCCATGAAACTTTGCTGATGGGGTATGACAAAAAGCACACAAAAGTAGCAAGGGTCTCTGATAAATACGGCCATCGGAAATACTTTAAAATTGGTAAAGTCAGGTATAGAACCGACCAGAACTGGAGAGGAAATACACGAACAGGCTATGCCTATCTTTCGGATCAGGGCGTTTACCTGCTATCAAAAAACGAGGGTTCAGAAACCGGGGATTTGTACTACTTTAGCAAGAATGGACTGAGAGTGCGCAGCCAAAGGGACAGACCCAATGAGCCCACCTTATTTTACACAACCCTCTGTCAGCTTCTGGAAACCGGAGGGCCGATTAACAGTATTGAAAATGTGATGGGGTCGAAGCAGGGTCTGATAGTGACCGGAACTGAGCAGCCCAACAACATTTATTTCAGGGGGGGTAAAAATATAGCCTTTACCCTGGGCGGAAACGATTTTGTCAATGCCGGCAACGGCACCGGGAGGAACTGGATATACCTGGGTTCGGGTAATGATCTGGCGTTGTTGGGCGATGGCTTGAACGAGGTCCATGGAGGTCCTGGCAGGGACACCGTTTCTTACCGTCTCAGAAAAAAGGGTCTTAAGCTGGACCTCACCCACCGGAACCGGTTTAGCTTGCTGGAAGGAGAGCAGCTGGAAGATGTGGAGGTCATCCAGGGTTCCCCGGGTAATGACACCATTCAGGGAGACCACAGTAATACCGTTTTCGTGATCACCAATGGCACCAATACCCTGGATGTCCGGGGCGGGAACGACACCGTGGCCGCAAACGGCGGAAGAACCAGGGTTCGGTTGCGCAGCGGCTTTAACACGGTGTTGCTGGGTGAGGGAAGGCACGAGGTGTATACGGGTACCCATGCCGATACCCTCTTGCTGCGTCGTGGCAGCGATCTCGGTAACCACCGGATTCATATCCATAAACGCCAGGAGCCTCCGACAGGAAAATGGCCCGTGCTGGTCATCCGTTGGAAAAAATCAGGTGAATCGTGCCATGACGCTCGTAAGGTCAGTTTGACCATCAATCCTTTTGACAAGAGCCTGCGCCTGTTTTTTAGCCATCAAATACCGGGGCAGAAAGTGACCCTTGACTTTCACACTCGCGGTTTACGTCATTTCGAAACAGTACAAGCCAATCCCTGCATTTTTTACTGGGAGGACGTGGCAGGCACCCCCCCTTCCCTGTCAATGACTGAGGCCCTGACAAGCCTGAGGAACACCACTCTCTCGGCTCATATTAATTCAGGCACAGAAGCCTGCAGTGTCAAAAGGGTAGCGGAGGACTACACCTTTTCAACAGAGGAGATGCTGGCCTTATTAAATCGCTACCCTGAAAAACCTGTCGGTGAATTCCCCCGGGCTAAATGGCGCAAAGAGGCTGAGCTGGCGAGCCTTGCCAACGAGGGAAAAACCCTTGGCGCGGGCCTGCACAGGATTGGCAGTCAGGAAAGCAATAATATCAGGCTGGTGATTGAGCTTGGTTTCACCTCTTCCATATGCACCCCACAGAGTGGTTTTTTACGCAGGCTGACCCTGGAGCTGGGTCAACAGCGGGTGCTCCTGGAAGGCGCAACCCAACTCATGAAGAAGTATGGTATTGGCTTTTTAAGACCATGGCACACAATGGCTTTAAAATTGGTTCAAACCGATGCAGACGGTCGCAGACAACAACACAGCGACCAAAAACTATTTGGACTTGGTCATAGAGAGTTGCTGAAATCGAGTCCGTCGCTTCAATTGAACGCACCGTTGCTGAAATGGAGTGATCCGTATACATGGAGCGAACTGTTCCCCGGTCAGCCAATGTCCGAAACCCTGGACATGCTGGAGATGGATTATACCTTTGATAAGCCTTTTCGTGATAAATGCGGTATCTCCGCCGCATACAACAGTTCTGTGATTATGCCGACGGTTCACCTTGACCTGTCTTCAGGTCGACACTCTGGCATCCCCGTCATTATTGGCGGCCCGGGCAATGACCAGCTGACGGGTAACCCGTCCGCAGATAACGTATTGCGTGGCATGGGAGGAGATGACAGGCTCAGGGACATGGGAGGCAATAACATATTTATTGTCGGCCTGGGTAATTCCACCGTTATTACTGATGAGAAGGGACACAATCTGCTAATACACGACAATCTTGGTAGTGTTTATGGTACCCGGCTCCTGAAACGAAGATCCAGGGGGCTCAGCGTTAAGGTCACCCTCTCAACGTATCAACTGGATGGGATGACCGTCAATGTCACGGAGGGCATCGTACAGACCCGATGGCGGAATACCAGCGAAACAGGCAGTTGGCGTTATCACCAGACGGTGTTCAATGCGATCGACCAGATTGCCGGGACTCCGGGAGATGATACTTACTTTGGCAGCAATGGTACGGATATTTTCAGCACCGGGGGTGGCCTGGACAAGGTGAGCATGGGGGACGGAGACGACCGGGTGATCATTAACGCGCTCTGGCAAACCGGAACCTCTCTGGACGGGGGCAACGGCGCCAATACGCTGCTCTTTCAATTGCCCGTGAGTCGTGATGTGAAGGTTGACCTGAAGCATAGCTTAACGGTCAACAACTTTGTCCTGGAGGACACCGGGTATGGCAGGATAAGACTTTCCGGTGATGATAAAGACAACATTTATGTGTCCAGAGGTTCCCTCCGCAACTTTAATGGCAGGGGCGGGGATGACACACTTTTCATGCTGAAGCTACCGGCGTTTACCCATTTAAACGGGGGCCCGGGCAAAGATACGCTGGATTTGAGCCGGGCAGTCACGGCTCCGGAATTGGTCCGGCTTAACCTGTTTGTGGACCGGGACTCAGTGAGGCTCTCGTGTCCTGCAAAGAATGTAACTCCCTGCTCTCCCGATACAAACAGCAAAGGTCGTTTATTCTATACACTCAGGTCAACCGGGTCGCGGAACACCTATGACACATGGGCGTCAATTTTCAGAAACTTTGAGATTATCAATGGCCCGGAAACCAGCGATATTTTCAACATTCCGGCCCAGGCCGGCCTTGCCGTCAATGGCGGAGGCGGAAATGACAGGTTCAATATTTACGCTACAAGCATAAAGGGCAACAGCAACAGAACCTCAATCACCACCACCATAGGAGGACCCGGACACAACAGGCATTATGGCAGTCGGAAAGCTGACCGGATGGTGGCGAACCTGGGGC
>NZ_JAHHPR010000707.1:0-1363 GCF_024606255.1 Endozoicomonas sp. SESOKO3 | reverse complement strand
GCGCCCCCATGGGAATCCCCCTCTGATTTCTTGAATCAGTGGGGGAGGATGTCAACTGAAGTGTTTTCCAATAATTAGATGGGGGGCAGGAAAAGTGCTTACCGGATAGCCTCTCAGGCCTATGATTCATTCATACATTTTTCATAGGCCTTTCTAAGCTCGCCTTTGTTGACGTCCCGGAAGAGTTCAGCTTTGGTTGAGTAATCTTTATACACCAGCCACCTTCCGCTAAGAAGAACACTAACACCGCCGTAATAATCTGTATCTGGTATGTTCTTGTCTCCGGCAATAATCAGGCAACAAGAATTATGCTTCCCAACCGGACAAGACACATCGTACTCTTTTAAAAGGGCGCATTGAGCCCCTGCGGCAGTATATGGATTTTCAGGCGTAAAATACCAAAATGTATCTGACGGGGTGTATAGATGCTGACAGTCACCTCCGGTGATTTGCGGGCCGGCATAACTTACATTGATAAAACCAATGCAAAACAAAAAAAGCAGCTCGTACTTCTTCATCACTTTCACCATGCCATCTTTTCGGCGAGTGGTAAGTATAGCCTTATCAATTTTGAGGGGCTTTTTTGTACTGAATATTTCACTCAGATTTCATGCCTGCAAAGCCCTGCTTCGGAAGGATTGCAACGCCATGAGCCAAAACGCAATGAGCCAAAATGGTGTCTCTGTAAAAAACCACCCATCAGGTGAAATCCGCAGGGATGCTTTCTAAAATCTTTTCGGGTGGGGCAAGACAGACGCTTATCGGAAATTCTCTCAGGACTATTACTCACTCATACATTTTTCATATCCCTTCCTGAGCTCGCCTTTATTAACGTCCCGGAAGAGCTCAGCTTTGGTTGAGTAATGCTTATACAACCTCCAGCCTTTAGTGAAAGTACTAACACCACCAAAATAGTCTGTATCAGACGTTTTACTGGCACCGGCAATAGTCAGACAACACCGATGATGCCTCCCAACAGGACAATCCATGTCATTGTAATTGCAAAGAGAACATTGGGCCCCTACGACAGTCGAAGGATCACTGGCAGGAGTAAAATACCAGAACGTATCAGCAGGAGTGTATAGAAACTCACAATCACTTTCCGTTATTTGTGAACCGGCATAACTTATATTAATAAAGCCAAGGCCAACCAAAATAAGAAGTTCGTGCTTCCTCATTATTTCCACCATTTTATCTATTTGGTGAGCATTAAGTGTAGCCCTGCCAAATGTCACGACCACATCAGCGATACCATTAAAACCAATCCATCCAGCTCCATCGGAGACTGGCAAACAACAACTGAAACACTCAATGCCTTTGCCCGCCAGGTTTCTGCAAGAAACCCGGAAAAAACCTACCTGCC
>NZ_JAHHPR010000064.1:0-1679 GCF_024606255.1 Endozoicomonas sp. SESOKO3 | reverse complement strand
GGCAAGATCAACAGGTTTGCGTTTTCGATGTCTTCTTTTGTGATCCAGAAGGGCTCTGGCATTTTTGCAGACCTTTGTGCATTGCCGCTGCTGGCCGTCTTCCCCGACCACTGTTTCGCCAAAGGCTTTTGCCCGGTGTGGTGTTTTTTTTGTGATTTGCCATTAGTACAGCATTCTTAAAGACCATTCCACATTTTTGCTGACCATCCTTCCCTACCGCGAGCAGGTTACAGATTTTTTGCCCGGTGTGGTATCTGCTTTTGTGATCCGTCAGGGCCAGGGCACTTCTGCAGACATTGCCGCATGGCCGCTGCTGGCCATCCTTCCCGACCACTGTTGCGTCGCAGATTTTTTGTCCGGTGTGGCATCTTCTTTTGTGATCCGAGAGGGCTTTAATACTGTTGAAGAGCCTTCCACATGGCCGTTGCTGACCGTTCTTCATGTCCGCCGTCTCGCCACAGGTTTGTTGCCCGGTGCTGTCTGTTCTTTTGCGGTTCGGTAGGGCTTGTTGGCAATCAGGTGAAGTCCCCATTGGATATGTGGAATCGGTCAGCGAACAGGAAACCCTGTTTTTTTCAGGAAGTGTATTATTACTCAGACTGAGTAACCCGTGGATTATAATCGAGTCATTAGCGGCGACAAGCAAACTCCATTGCCTTGGCTCACTGAGTGGCTCGACAGGGTCAGTTATACAGACTGCTTTTGCACTCATTAACTGTGAAGATTTGTCTGTCGAACTTTCTTCAGCATTTAGCGGCCAATTATTGGATCTTCTGTTATCGAATGATGGTCGGTAACTGCAAATGCCATGACAGGGATGGAGGAAACAATTTAATCCCAAAGTATGAGAGTGTTCTTGAGGATTTCCGTTACCGCCATCATAGTCAGTAGTATTCAGTGGATGGGTAAAAGAGCCAGTCAGTTGAGTGGTTGCTCCTGAAGTTATCTGACAGGAAGATTCTGTTGGCTGACTTTGTGGTGGGTTATGTCCGGAACCCGGCATCATAGTGATGGTGGCAAAGGGTTGATCCTGACTGGTCTCTTTTTGTTTGATCGGGTTAAAAAACGGTGATGCCGGGTTCCAATAGCTTATTAAAAGCCAGCCGACAGCGACAAACACTTCTTCAGATGGCCATGAATAAGGAGCTGAGTCTGGAGAGACGTTTTTGGTAGTCAGTATCAATTCGTAACCCACCAACAGGTTTGTGGCACGAAGCCATCGCCATGAAATCGACTCAATAAGTGTCGTTTTTATCCAGCAGTCAGTTTTGTCATCAGATGTTGAATCCAGTACTGCATGGTCGTTTATGTCGGTCGTGTCTGACGGGCTGTCTGGCAATATATGTTGGCCACGCTTTATAGAAAAGCTCTGGTTGGGAGAACCTTTTTTCTGTTCAAACTCAACAACAAAATGTCTTGTCAACGTTTGAGCCTGACAGATGACAAACGACATCTGTAGCAGTAGCAACATTACCATAAAGAGTGAGTGTTTAATGATTCTATCCTTGCATTCACGTTTACAGAAAAGAAGGATAGATCAAGAAAAAAATGTGTTTCCTACCAAAAAGCTCTTTGTAGGGGACAATTTCGTAACGAATCTTGATATAAAAGACACCATCCAGTTAACGACCATTCTGGCAATATCATCAAGCTCCATGCCACTCCGGGCGAAGAAGCGC
>NZ_JAHHPR010000706.1:0-2636 GCF_024606255.1 Endozoicomonas sp. SESOKO3 | reverse complement strand
TGTGACTTGACCGTGGTCGGTGAAGATGGCCAGCCGAAGCCATGCGGAAAGGTCTGGAAGAATACTCAAGCCCTTAAGGATCACAAAAGAAGAGGCCACTCCAAACAATCAACCTGTGACGTGACTGTCGTTCGGAAGGATGGCCAGCCGCGGCCATGCGGAAAAGTCTGCAAGAATGCTCGAGTCCTGTCATATCACAAAAGAATGCATCGAAAACGCAAGTCTCCTGTTGTGGACCAGAACGATTACCTCAGTCCTTGATCTGACAACCGCCGTTTCATAAGGTTTTCTTGATCTATCCTTGCTCTGTAAAAGCCAGAATGCAGGGATAGAATTATTAAACACTCACTCTTTGCGGCACTACGTTTGCTGTTACTGACGTTGTCTGTCGCCTGTCAGGCCGAACCGTTGACAGAACGTTTTATTGTCGACACCAAAGACACTCATCTATGCTCTAACCCTTATTCATGGGCATCTTTAGAAGTGTTTGCCGCTGTCGGTTCGCTTTTAAAAAACTATTGGAACCCCCATTCACCGTCGTTTAACTGGATGGAACTACGGGGGGCGAGTCAGGATCACCCGTTTGCGATCACTACTATGATGCCTGGTTCTGGAAACAACCAACAACCCAGCCTGCCATCAGAATCATCCGGGCAGGAAGCCCGGGAGGCCCTCCCCCAACCTATAGGCTTTTTCACTAGCCGACTGTATTCTGACTCTGGTGGGGATGGCGGAGGCCCTGAACAACATCCACATACTTTAGGTTTAAATTGTTTCGTCCATCCCTGTCATGGCACTTGTCAATTCCGGCAGTCTTCCGATTTATCCGAAAGCAGAGCGCCGGATTGTGAAGAAAGTTCGACAGATCACACATTAGCATCACCCGGGCAAAGCTCATGCCCTCATTTGGCCGATAGATACTGCTCTATTTGCAACCCTGTTAACGGGGTTGCCTCAGACGGGATCGGCATAGACTCAGTGGTTGCAGGGACAATCGATAAAAAAGTCCCCGCCAGGAAAGCCATTTGCAACTTGATCATATTCGGGGAGGATGGCCGACTGCTGCAATGCGGGAAGGTCTTCAAGACTGCGAAATCATTTTCGGTTCACAAAAGCAACTACCACACCGGGCAAAAAACCTGTGACCTGACTGTGGTCGCAGAGGATGGTCAACTGCAGCCGTGCGGGACGCTCTGCAAGAATGCTAACGCCCTGTCGTACCACAAAAGCAGAGACCACACGAGTCAACAAACCTGTGATGTGCCCGTGATCGGCAGCGATGGTCTGCAACGGCCCTGCGGGAAGACCTGCAGAAATGCCGTAGCTTTGTACGTTCACAGAAGCGGACAACACACCGGGAAAAAGACCTGTGACTTGACAGTAATCGTGGAGGATGGCCAGCCGCGGCCATGCGGAAAGGTCTGCAGAAATGCCGCAGCTCTGTACATTCACAAAAGCGGACAGCACACCGGGCAAAAAGCCTGTAATGTAGCCGTAATCGGTGAGGATGATCAGTCTCGGCCATGCGGAAGGGTCTGCAAGAATTTTCAAACCCTGTTGAATCACAGAAAAAGAGACCACGGCAGGCGGCAAACCTGTAATGTGTCCGTGACCGGTAAAGATGGTCTGCAACGGCCCTGCGGAAGGGTCTTCAAGACTGCCAACAGCTTGTCGGCTCACAAAAGTGGGTACCACAGCGTGCAACAAACCTGTGACATGACCATGACCGGGGAGGATGGTCAGTCGCGGCCATGCGGAAAGATCTGCAAGAATCTTCAAACCCTGTCGAATCATAAAATCAGAGACCACACCGGGCAACAAATCTGTGACGTGACCGTGGTTGGGGAGGATGGCCAGCCGAAGCCATGCGAAGAAGTCTGCAAGAATGCTAAAGCCCTTTCGTATCACAAAAGAAGAAACCACACCGGGGAACGAACCTGTGACGTGAACGTGATTGGGGAGGATGGTCAGTCGCGGCCGTGCGGGACGGTCTGTAAGAATGCTCACGCCCTGTCGAATCACAAAACCGGATACCACAGCAAACAAAAAAACTGTGACGTGACCGTGGTTCGCAAGGATGGCCAGCCGCAGCCATGCGGGAAAGCCTGCAAGAATACTAAAGCCCTTTTGAATCACAAAAGAATGCATCTAAAACGCAAGTCTCCTGTTGTGGATCTGAACGATGACCTCAGTCCCTGATCTGACAACCGCCGTTTCATGCTGTTTTCTTGATCTATCTTTGCTCTGAACAAATCAGCATGCAGGGATAGAATTATTCAATACTCAATCTTTGTGGCACCGCGGTTGCTGTTACTGACGTTGTCTTTCGTCTGCCAGACCGAACCGTTAACAGAACGTTTTATTGTCAACACCAAAGACACTCCAATATGCTCCAACCCTCATTCAGAGATATCTGTAAAAGTGGTTGCTGTTGTCGGCTTGCTCTTAAAAAGCTATTGGAACTCCGATTCACCGTCGTTTAACTCGGTGGAACTCCCGGGAGCGAGTCAGGATCACCCGTTTACGATCACTACTATGATGCCTGGCTCTGGACACAACCAACAACCCGGCCCGCCATCAGAATCATCCGGGCAGGAAGCCCCGGAGGCCCTCCCCCAACCTATAGGCTTTTTCAC
>NZ_JAHHPR010000705.1:0-1018 GCF_024606255.1 Endozoicomonas sp. SESOKO3 | reverse complement strand
AGAATGACCAGCCGCGGCTATGTGGAAGGGTCTTTAAAAGTGCCAACAGCTTGTCGGCCCACAAAAGTGGATACCACACGGGGCAACGAACCTGTGACATGACCGTGACCGGTGAGGATGGCCAGCCGCGGCCGTGCGGAAAGATCTGCATGAATGTTCAAGGCCTGACGAATCATAAAATGAGAGACC
The DNA here is from genome assembly GCF_024606255.1 of Endozoicomonas sp. SESOKO3. Taxonomy (NCBI): domain Bacteria; kingdom Pseudomonadati; phylum Pseudomonadota; class Gammaproteobacteria; order Oceanospirillales; family Endozoicomonadaceae; genus Endozoicomonas; species Endozoicomonas sp. SESOKO3. The sequence goes on along the minus strand of NZ_JAHHPR010000705.1, from coordinate 829 downwards.
ACAGCGGGCAACAAATCTGTGACATGACCGTGGTTGGGGAGGATGGCCAGCCGAAACCGTGCGGAAAGGTCTGCAAGAATGCTCAATTCCTTTCGTCTCACAGAAGAAGAAACCACGCAGGGGAACGAACCTGTGATGTGAATGTGATTGGGGAGGATGGTCAGTCGCGGCCGTGCGGGACGGTCTTTAAGAATGCTCACGCCCTGTCGAATCACAAAGCCGGATACCACACCGAACAAAAAAACTGTGACGTGACCGTGGTTCGCAAGGATGGCCTGCCGCAGCCATGCGAAAAGGTCTGCAAGAATACTAAAGCCCTGTTGAATCAAAAAAGAATGCATCGAAAACGCAAGTCTCCTGTTGTGGATCAGAACGATGACCTCAGTCCTTGATCTGACAGCCGCCCTTTCATGAGGTTTTCTTGATCTATCTTTGCTCTGAACAAACCAGAATGCAGGGATAGAATTATTCAATACTCACTCTTTGCGGCACAGCGGTTGCTGTTACTGACGTTGTCTGTCGTCTGTCAGGCCGAACCGTTCACAGATCGTTTTATTGTCGATACCAAAGACACTCCAATATACTCCAACCCTTATTCAGAGATATCTGTAAAAGTGGTTGCAGTTGTCGGTTTGCTCTTAAAAAGCTATTGGAACTCCGATTCACCGTCGTTTAACTCGATGGAACTCCGGGAGGGGAGTCAAGATCACCCGTTTACAATCACTACTGTGATGCCAGGCTCTGGACACAACCAAAAACCCGGCCCGCCATCAAAATCATCCGGGCAGGAAGCCCCGGAGGCCCTCCCCCAACCTATAGGCTTTTTCAC
>NZ_JAHHPR010000704.1:0-1146 GCF_024606255.1 Endozoicomonas sp. SESOKO3 | reverse complement strand
ATGAAATGGATTAGTGAGATATTTCGGTTGAGGCTTGTTGATTACAAGTTTATGGGTAATATCTCACAAAGCCTGAAGGTTTTTTCCTGCATTCTGTCCACCATTGGGTTGATAGATTGAAGGTGCATGGACAGCGAATTCACACGGATGTGAACCTACCATGGATAAACGGGTAATTGCCCTGAATCTCATCTCAGGGTTCTCGCCCAGCCTTGCCTTTGTTGTGATCAGTTATAAAATCTCCATGAAGTATTCTCATCAGAATGTTTGAGCATTCTCCGGGATAATGGCCCGATGATTCCAGTCATGTTTTTGTTGATTACTGGCGGCAGGGTTACCAGATGGTTTACGGCGTTCGTCAAGATAGGGAAAACGAATCTTTCCTGAAAAAGAAAGGCGCACAATTTTTTTATCGAATCATGCATTCCAGCACAGGCATTGATGTACCGGCTCACGCAGGCGACTTCCGACTAATGGACAAGGTCGTTGTCGATGCCCTGAAAGCCATGCCAGAACGCAGCCGGTTCATGAAAGGCATCTATGCCTGGGTGGGTTACAAGAGTATAGGCCTACCCTTTCAGGTCAGAAGCCGGCTAGCGGGACAGTCCGGCTGGGGCTACGGCAAACTGACCAGTCTGGCTCTTTCAGGCATTACCGCATTCACTACTCTACCGCTAAGGATTGTAGGTGGGCTCGGACTGATTATTTCATTTATCTCGGTTTTTTATGCATTCTTTATCATCTTTCGAACCCTTGTTCTCGGTGCACCTCTGCCAGGCTGGCCCACGGTTATTGTCGCTATCACCTTTATCGGTGGCATACAGCTTTTGTCTCTCTGGATACTGGGTGAGTATATTGCCGGTATTTTCTGCGAAGTGAAAAAACGCCCAATGTACCTGATACAAAGACAGCTGGGATTCAAAAATCAGAAGGACAGTAATGCGACCGATTAAGTTTATTGTCACCGGTGCTGCGGCTGCAGCTGTTCACCTCTGGGTCCTCTGGCTTCTGGTAGACCTGACTCAATTAGCCCCATTGCTGGCCAACCCTGCCGCTTTCATTCTGGCTTTTGTCGTAAGCTACCTGGGGCATTCACTGTGGACTTTTAATCACAAGCAGCATGTTCATCGCAATGCTCTGGTGAAA
>NZ_JAHHPR010000703.1:0-1497 GCF_024606255.1 Endozoicomonas sp. SESOKO3 | reverse complement strand
CCATCGTCCTCCAGACCATAGATTTTCGCTGTACCATCAAGACTGGCGGTTATCAGATAGCGGCCATCGGGACTAAAAACGGCTAATCTGACCCAATTATAATGGATAATGATGGCTTTTTGTTTCCACGAGCCATCGTCCTCCAGACCATAGATTTTCGCTGTATTATCGCGACTGGCGGTTACCAGATGTTGGCCATCGGGGCTGAAATTGGCTTCATAGACTCTATCACCATGGGTAATTTCGAGTTTTTCTACTAACTCAAATTCTTTACACAGAGACATCAACTTACTGTTGGTGAAAAGTAACTGAACAGGGAAATGAATATTCTTTTGTTGTTTTATGAGTGACTCGATAGTGCCCGCATCAGCAAACGGCTTCAACCAAGCACGGAGTTGGTGCTCGTTTTTAGTCTTAATGGTGTTCTTTAGTTGATATTGGTGTGGTGAAGGAAACGGAGGAAACCGGCGACTCCATGCTCTTTCCAAAGCTTTTTCTGCTTTAACAAAATCGCGAAGATATTTGCATACCTTGGCTAAACAAATAATCTCCCGAAAACCCAAATAGCGGATGATCCTGAGTTTTGGTACGTCGGTCAAACAGAGGAATAAAGATTCATTGTTGTTATGTAAAGTAACGTCCCTGCCTGCACTGACACCCGTTGGTGCTTGCTCCAGTTGAGGTTGCGCAGGTCTTGTCGAGACGGGTTCGTCAATGCTCGAACCGCTTTTCATAGAGTCCATACTCGATTCCTTTATAGCTCCAAATTCAGTATTCACCCTCACTTAGAAAGGACATTAAAAATTAATTAGATCTGTTGGAGTCGGTTTTATAACAGAAGTTCAAAAAATATTGAGGTCAGTGAAACTAAGCAACCGCAGAGCCCTGATCCATTCGCTCATTCAACCATCAATTCTTCACCACACCAATATCAACTGAAGACCACCATTAATACAAAAGATGAGCACCAACTCCGTGCTTGGTTGAAGCCGTTTGCAAATAAGGAGACTATTGAGTTGCTCATAAAACAACAAGAGAATATTCATTTTCCTGCGCAGTTACTTTTCACCAACAGTAAACTGATGACTCTATGTAAAAAATTCGAGTTAGTGGAAAAACTCGAAATTACCCATGGTGATAGAGTCTACGAAGCCAATTTCAGCCCCGATGGCCAACATCTGGTAACCGCCAGTCGCGATAAAACAGCGAAAATCTATGGTCTGGAGGATGATGGCTCGTGGAAACGAAAAGCCATCATTACCCATGATGAATGGGTCAGAACAGCCATTTTTAGCCCCGATGGCCGCTATCTGATAACCGCCGGTCACGATGCTACAGCGAAAATATATGGTCTGGAGGACGATGGCTCATGGGAAGAAAAAACCATCATTACCCATAATAATTACGTCGTTTCAGCCACTTTCATTGGTGATGGTCGCCGCGTGGTGACTGTCGGTTTTGGTGATTCGGTGAAAATCACTGGTCGGGGGAACAATG
>NZ_JAHHPR010000702.1:0-2793 GCF_024606255.1 Endozoicomonas sp. SESOKO3 | reverse complement strand
TAAAAGCATATCCCAGACTTTCCCTGACTCTGGCATCTTTTAGATAAGGTCGCCGGTATTCAGCAACCTTATCACAACAGTCATGCTATTAACCTGATCGGCACTCCCAAATATCCTGCTGACTTTCAACACTTTTCCTATATCAATCCTGATGCTCCCCGTCAGGGCAAGGTCAGACTCGCTGCTCTTGGTACCTATGACACTTTTGACCTCTTTAGTGCCAAAGGACTACCTGCAGCCGTTGGTCCTTACATCTATGACAGCCTGATGTATGCCAGTCGGGATGAGCCCGGCAGTCTTTATCCTCTGATCGCCGAACGTGTCGAATACCCTGATGACAATCGCTGGATACGCTTTGTTATTAACCCAAAAGCCCGTTTTGCCGATGGCAGCCCAATTAATGCCGAGGTCATAAGAGATACCTTTCTTCAATACAAAAATGGTGATTTCTCCAACTTTAAACACCTTTTAAAGGATGTTGATCAAATAAAAATTGAACCCGGAAACCGGGTAAAACTTACCCTGAATACCCCTGAAGACAAGAAGTTGCCCTTTCGACTGGCCCAGTTACCCGTAATTCACAACAGCTACTGGCAACAGTCCCGGGGAGACGATCATACGATCCATATTCCTGTCAGCTCAGGCGCTTACAGCATCAGACAATACGAGCTTGGCAAGAGCGTGTTTCTTGAGCGAAACAAGCATTACTGGGCTGAAAAACTGCCAGTGAATATTGGTCGAAATAACTTTGAGCAGATCAAATTGGAGTATTTCAGGAACTCTACCCTCTCTCTGGAAGCTTTTCTTGCTGGGCAATATGATATCCGAGTCGAGAATCTGGCTAAAAACTGGACTTATGCATACAAGGGAAAAGACATAGATACCGGGAAGATTATCAAGAAAAATTACCCGCGCAAGAGCTTTCAGGTTCAGTCGTTTATCTTTAACAGTCGAAAAGACCTCTTTCAGGATCAACGCGTCAGAGAAGCGATCAGTCAGGGTTATGATGCAGCCTGGACCAACGCTAACCTCCTTTATGGTATCTATTCAGTGCCCGGGAGTCTTTTTGCCGGTACGGAGTTTGCCCAAACAGGAATACCCGATAAGGCTGAAGTCAAACTGCTTGAGCCTTATCGAAATATCCTTCCTGAGAGACTGTTTAAACAATCCTGGACAGGCTTAAAAACGGATGGCACTGGTAATATTCGGAAGCAACTCAGTTATGCCAATCGCCTTCTAAAACAGGCAGGCTGGGAACTCAAAAATGGCAAAAGGGTCAACAAGGAAACCGGCGAGCCACTGAAGTTCGAACTGATGCTGGCAGTGCCAGAACAGGAACGTGTTGCCATACCATTCAAGAGTAATCTGAAGATACTCGGTATTGATATGCAGATCGTCTCGGTGGATGTCTCCCAGTACGTTCGAAGAGTGCGCAATCAGGATTACGATATGCTGCTCAGAACCTTCCACCAGCCTGATCTGCCTGGCAACGAGCAAAGAGAATACTGGAGCAGCAGCAGTGCCAATGAGCAAAGCACCCAGAATCTGGCAGGTGTCAATCACCCTGCTGTTGATGCCATGATTGAGCATATTATCAAGGCTGAATCGATCGACCAGTTACAAGCAGCCACAAGGGCTTTGGATCGTATCTTGCTCTGGGAAAATTACACTATTCCCCAGCTCTATCATCGTTACTGGCGGGTAGCACACAGACACCGTTACAACTATCCTGAAAACGAAGGTCTATACGGCCCCATAGACTTGAGTATCTGGTGGGAGGAAGAGCCAAAATGACACGTCTGGTCATGGGTATACTCCTGATAGTAACAGCCTGTTTCGCATGGGGATCTGACAAGATCCCTCTGAAGCATGCCATCAGTCTCTATGGCGAACCAAAGTACCAAAAAGATTTTGAACACTTTGACTACGCCAACCCGCAGGCCCGAAAAGGCGGTGAATTCAGACAGGCAGTGATTGGCCAGTTTGACAGTCTTACACCTTTTGTAGATCGCGGTTCAGCAGCCGCTGGCAGCGACTTGCTCTATGACACCCTGCTGCAAAGATCCTGGGACGAACCTCTAAGTAAATACGGTTTGATTGCTCAAGCCATTGAGTTAGACCCGGATAACCACTGGGTTGCCTACTACATTAATCCCAAGGCCCGCTTTAACGATGGCCACAGTGTGTCAGCCAGTGATGTCAAATTCACTTTTGATCTCTTAAGGGAGAAAGGCTCAACGTTCTACCGTCATTTCTATGATGATATCGAGAAAGCTGAAGTCACAGCGCCCATGAGGGTTCTATTTACCTTTAAAAACAACAAAAACCGTGAGTTGCCACTGATCCTGGGGCAAATGCCCATACTTCCCGAACACTACTGGAAAGACAGGGTTTTTCCGGCGCCCGGGCTTGAAGTCCCCATCACCAGCGGCCCTTATCAAGTGGCTAAAATCAATCCCGGACGATCCATCACTTACAAGAGAAACAAGGATTATTGGGCTCGTGAACTGGCTGTTAACCGGGGTCGGTATAATTTTGACCGTATGGTGTACGAATATTACGGAAACGAATCTGTGCTCCTCGAGTCACTCTTCAGTAATCAATATGATTTCAGACTGATCACAGATCCAACGATCTGGAATACTCAGCTGAGCGAGAACCGCATTAAAAAATACCGTCTGATACAAGAAGTTATAAAGAACCATAACCCCCAAACCCTGACGTTAACCTACAATACACGGCGACCTTATCTAAAAGATGCCAGAGTCAGGGAAAGTCTGGGATATGCTTTTA
>NZ_JAHHPR010000701.1:0-21869 GCF_024606255.1 Endozoicomonas sp. SESOKO3 | reverse complement strand
AAGCCATAAGCAGTACCTCCAGCGAAGCCATAAGCAGTACCTCCAGCGAAGCCATGCCCCCCAATACAGTACCCGTGTCGTTGGTGACGTCGGTGATCTTTACCGGCACCCCATTCCCTGTAGAATCTGACGACAGTAGTATGTCAGCGGGCGGCACGACCGGGGTTGTAATCGGCACACTGGCCGCTGTGAGCATTTTGGTGGCGGCTGTGACAGTGGGCGTAGTCGTTTACTTTAAGCGATTCAGATCCGTAGAATTGAATAAGGTTTAGGGCTTGGGAATTTTTCATCAAATTCTTCCAGTTGCTTCTGGCTTCGCAAACCAGCAAAAACTTCTCTCTGCAGTGCAGCTCGCACATCACTGTGAACAGTCATTACGAGATCAATTTTCTGTTGTATTCTGTGCTCCATAGGGTGGTTATTTTCCGCTCTCCAAGATACAGACTTGATAGAATGATTTCTCTCATAGGGATAGAATCATGCTCACTGTTAAGTGTGCTGTTTACTATCCGGAAGTCGAATAATGTCTTTTTCTCTCCCTTTTCTTAAGGAACTGGATATTCCTCAATGGGTTATCCAGGTCGTTATTGTCGTGCTCATTTCAGGTGTTATCAATCTAATCGCCTCCAGAGTGTTTGCCCATCTTTCAAGGGATGATCGCACTCATCTAACACCTTGGAATGATGCAGTTATCAGGGGGCTCAGAACCCCTGTGACACTGCTGATCTGGGTCATCGGTTTCTCCTGGGCTGTCGATGTTATTGCCAAGGCTACGGATGCTGTGTTGCTGGACGGACTGGGTAATCTGAGGGATGTCATTATCATCACTCTGGTGGGTTGGAGCATAATCCGTTTCATTCGTCAGCTGGAACGAAACTTCCTGAATCCTGATCTGACTTCTAATAAACCTAATGATCCAACCACCGTTGTAGCCATTGGCAGGTTAATCAGAATCGTGATCATCATTACCTGTGTTCTCTTTATATTACAGTCACTTGGCTACAGTATTTCAGGTCTTTTGGCGTTTGGTGGTGTGGGTGGTTTGGCGGTCGGTTACGCTGCCAAGGATATGCTGGCCAATTTTTTTGGTGGTCTGATGATCTATCTTGATAAACCCTTCCGCGTAGGTGACTGGATTCGTTCGCCGGATAAAAACATTGAAGGTTATGTGGAATACATTGGCTGGAGACAAACCCGCATCAAGACATTTGAAAAGCGACCACTCTATGTTCCCAATGCCACTTTCGCCAGCATTTCCGTTGAGAATCCTTCACGTATGGAAAATAGAAGAATCAAGGAAACTGTCGGTCTGAGGTATCAGGACGGCCATCAGGTGGAAGCGATCGTCGGGGAAATTCGTCAGTACCTGCAAGATAACAATGAAATCGCCAAAGACAAGATAGTTCTTGTGTCGTTTAATGCCTTTGGTCCTTCTAGCCTTGATATCTTTATCTATTGCTTTACCTGCACCACAGACTGGGCAGAGTACCTCAGGGTGAAACAGGAAGTTCTGGTCAGGATAATGGGTATTATCCATTCATATGATGCTGATATTGCCTTCCCGACCCAAACGCTTGATCTTCCGGAAGAGTGGCTCAGTTATTCAGAGCAGGCACCAGCAAAACCGGCTTAACCTTCTGAGTACGGCCAGTTAATTTCTTCTGTTTATGCAGTGAAATCAAGCGGGGTAAAATGCTTTCAGATTTTACCCCTCAAGAATAATTTCAATGGTCTAAATATAACTGGGAGGGTGACAGCCGATATTCCCCTTACCATTGGGTTTTTCTTGTACGAGGAGCAGGCAATGTTCTGGGAAGATCTTCTTAAGGGGGATAACGTCCATCTACTAACAGCGCCTTTAGCTGCACTTATCGTTTCCTGGTTTAGCCACATTTTCCTCAGCCGATGGGCTCAATCCGAGAATCAATCGATAAGGGCCTGTCTGGCCTCGGCTTTTCGTCCACCGCTGCTGCTTCTGCCCTGGCTTATCTGTTTTTTTTATTATGCCCACTGGTTTATTGATCACACTGAAGAGGAAGGCCATGACTGGCTGGAGATCTCAGAAACTGTCACCTCTGTATTACTCCCTCTCTGGATTGTCCTGAGACTCACCAGGCAAATACCGAACATTGCCATAATCTCCGGGGTTCAGGATAAAGATCTCGACCTGGCCAGAACCCTGTCCCGGTTTATTCATATCGTTCTGATTGTTCTGGCGGTAATGATTCTGGCACAAAAGTTAGGCTACTCCCTCTCTGCGCTACTGACCTTTGGGGGGGTGGGTGGCCTGATTGTAGGTATGGCTGCCCGGGAGTGGTTGGCAAACTTTTTTGGCGGTTTGATGTTGATGCTGGACAAACCCTTTAAGGAAGGCGATTGGATTCGTTCTCCGGACCGACAGATAGAAGGGCACGTAGAACATATTGGTTGGCGGTTAACCCAGATAAGAAATTTTGATCGCAGGCCCGTGTTTGTGCCGAATTCGGTCTTCACCAGTATTGTCCTGGAAAACCCATCCAGGATGCGTAACCGACGGGTTGTTGAAAACTTTGGTATTCGTTATGAGGATCTGGATAAGATTCCAGCCATCATGAATCAGGTCACGGAAGGTTTTCTACAGCATCCTGAGCTGGATTGCTCAGAGCCCTATTATGCGCGTTTTCTCAAATACGGAGATTCATCACTGGAGTGTCAAGTCAGAGTACATGTGATTCCCAAGGGAAGAGTTGACTTTGTCAGAGTTCAGGAAGGTGTCATGTTGATCATTGCTTCTGCGGTACAAAAAGCAGGGGCAGAGTTTGCCTATCCGGTAATGAAAGTGATTCATGAGGCGAATGTTGAAAAGGAAGTAAGCAAATCTCCAAATAAGGAGATCCGCTGATTAAGATGAAATAACAGCAGGCCGATAAGGACTGGATGAATATTCTTATTGTTGAAGATGCCCGTGACCAGCGTTTGATGCTCTCCATAGTGTTGAAAAAACAAGGGCATCAGGTGCTTGAAGCTGAGAATGGCATAAAAGCTCTGGAGATTCTTCAGGAATATCAGGATGTCAGAATCATCATCAGCGATTGGATGATGCCCGGGATGGATGGCCTGGAACTGCTCAGGCAGACCCGAAAAACAGATCTTGGTCGTTATATTTATTTCATTCTGCTCACTGGTAATGCCGATCATGAAGCTGTTGTCGAAGGTATGAATGATGGGGCGGACGACTTTCTTGCCAAACCGGTCAATTTTGATGAATTGGCTGCCCGCCTCAAAGCAGGGATTCGTATCATTGAACTTGAGAAGCAGCTTGAACAACAGAACAAGCAATTGATTGAAGCGATTCAGACCGTTGAGAAAGATCTTGAATCAGCCGCCAAAGCTCAGGAAGTTCTGCTGGCTCAGCCGACAACTATTCAACATGTTGCCTTTGACTGGTTTTTCAAACCTAGCAAAATCCTGGGTGGGGATATGTTTGGTTACCAGGCCATAGACGGTGAAACGCTGGGGTTCTATCAACTGGACGTGGCTGGGCATGGCATTCCCTCAGCGCTCTTCTCATTTACCCTGAATAACATTCTTTCAGAAACATCGGGCAGGGGCTCCATCATCAAAGAAACACTGGATCATGAGCCTTTTTATAAAGTGCGTGCGCCCGAAAAGGTTTTGGCCTCTTTGAACAGGCGGTTTCAGGTGACACCGGAATCTATGCTTTATTTCACTATTGCCTATGGACTCATTAATAGTCGCACAGGTCAAGTCACCTTATCTCAGGCGGGTCATCCGAAACCTTTATGGATTCATCGTGAAAAGGCCTACGTAGAACCTGTAGCAGGTGGAGGAGTGCCTATCGGTATGATGCCCGACATGGAATACACCTCCTGCACTTTGCAGTTTCGGCCGGGTGACCGTCTGTTTCTGTACTCTGATGGCGTGACAGAATGTGAAAACGCTGAGAGTGAGCAGTTTGGTGAAACCCGATTGCTGCAATGTCTGCAAGATACTTTAAATGATGATTTAAAATCAGTTATTGACCAGGTAGAGAAAAATGTCAGAGACTGGAGTGAACTCGACCGTTTCGATGACGATGTAACTTACCTTTTACTGGAATGGAAACCCTGAAAGCCAGGAGGATGGCATGGCGTTTGAAAACCACGAGGAAGGCCACTTTACGGTGGTCCGGATTGATGAGTCCCGTCTTGACGCTTCCGTTGCCGAAGTGTTTAAAACCTATGTGTTTGATTTGATTGAAGAGGGCAGGTCCAACATAGTTGTCGATCTTGCTGAGGTGCGTTTCATGGACAGTACTGGCCTGAGTGTGCTGGTAGCGGGTCTCAAGAAATTGTCGGGTAATGGTTCATTCAGTCTGGCTTGTGCTCAGCCTGCGGTGAGAGATCTGTTTGATCTTACGTCCATGGATAAATTGTTCAAACTCCATGGTTCTGTGGCTGAGGCCGTTAAAGGGAGTTGACATGTCACAGGTGCTGAAGCTGGAAATCGACAGCCAGTTATCCAATACAAGACTGGTGGCTATGGCGGTCAGAGGAGTCTGCGCTATGACAACGCTTTCTCCTGTTGAAATAAACCGGTTAGAGTTGTGTCTGGTAGAAATTGTCAATAATGCCATTGAACATGCCTACGACAATGAAGCGGGTCATCCGGTAGAAGTATGTGTCAGTATGGACAAGACTACGATGAATATTTCTGTCAGTGATTGGGGGCAGAGCATTCCCGATGATGTCATGCAGAATAAGACTGAAATGGTGGTTGATCCGGAGCAGCCGGAAGTCTGGTTATGCAGTGGTCGGGGCCTGCATATTGTGAACAAGCTTATGGACCAGGTGACCTATGAGTCAAACCAGGACAAGAATAGCTTTATCATGAAAAAAGAGCTGCGCCACTGACAGCTCTTTTTTACTTTGGATCAGCTGTCTTCCTGTTCGAAGATTCCTGGTAAAATACCCAGCTCCGGGCTTTTATCCTGATCAGATTCCATTTCTGGCAGTGAAGGTTTGTCGGGCTTTTCATACGGCGTCAGTTTGAACAGAACACCGATGACAGGGCTGTCCAGGTACTGAACCTCGTCAATGTTTGTGATTCTGCGACTTTCCTGCATATGAAAATTTCGGGAAATTTTCATGGTTTGGCCGTCAGGCGTTTTGACCAGTTGTAACTTTCCATCTGTGGTCGGTTTCTTCTGAGAGTCTGGGTTCGACTGAGATCCTCCCATGTTTTTTGCCAGTGCTTCCCACGCCAATTCACTGTACCAGAGATTGACTTTTACGTGCAGATATCGACTGGAACTGACTGTAACGGTGCCTTCCAGCATACCGGGCTTTTTGCTTTGTGTAGTATAAGTTCTAATTGTGACAGGCTTCGTACTTTTGCCGTCCTTGATTGGCATCAGCCAGGCTTTTTGCTCCAGAATCCGGTAGCTGCCATTTCTGCTCAGGGCACTGCTTTCCTTTTGTAACAACTGTGATGGGTAGGGTAGGGAGACAAAGGCATCCCGTTCCAGATCTATCTCGGGCTTTTTTTCAGACTGACCCAGCCTATTGGTTAGGTTACCAGTGTCTGTTACAGAGTCGGACGATTTCAGTTTGACGGCGTTAGCGGGTAGAGAGTGAGTTGTTATTTCTGGCCATTTCTCACTGCTATTCATGCTTTGTTCGTTCAGAAATACAATCATGTCGGCCTGATACCACTGAGTCTCTGCCTTTTGACCTTCCGCCATGGCCATCATCGAGACCGAACTCAGAAGCAGACTACCGATCGCTCTTTGAATTCTGCAAAAGGCGACATTGTGATTAACACTCATTTTTTTTAGCTCAAGGCTTTTCATAAAATCCCCGCTCAATCCTGTGCCTCGTTGACCTTCAGTCTGGCGGGCTGCTATACGCCGCCGCTGAGATATCTGAGAGGTGGATTTCAAAAGTGTGATCATGCAGTTTCGTATACAGTTTTAAAGACTCAGAGACGCAGAAGCAATCATAGATCGAGAAAATTTAAGACTGCTTCCAGGGGCGATTATGTGGCCAGTCGATCCAGTAATTGTTCAAGCAGCTTGAATCGCGCTTCGGCTTTTTCCATTGGGCCACTGTACTTCAACACGCTACTACCTTCCAGTCTGTAAAGGTGCGGCTCTGACTGGATTAGCTGAATGATCGCAACGGGATCGATGGCTGGCTGACTGTTGAATTCAATTCGGGCACTGCCGGCACCGGCATCGATTTTAATAATACCCATTTTTTCAGCTTTTAACCTGAGACGGGTCTGTCGGAACAGGTTTTTGGCCTGGTCCGGTAACAGGCCGAAGCGGTCAATCAGTTCAACCTGAAGGTTTTTCAGGTCTTCGCCGTTACTCGCAGCGGCAATTCGTTTATAGAGAATCAGCCTGTTGTGGACATCATGGATATAGTCTTCTGGTAGCAAGGCCGGCAGCCGCAGGTTCACATCGCTGCCTTGATGCAGAGGTTTGTCCAGATCCGGTGTTTCACCGTTACGGATCGCTTCCACCGCTTTTTCAAGCATTTCGGTGTAAAGTGTAAAGCCAACATTCTGAATCTGCCCGCTCTGATCTTCACCCAGCAATTCTCCTGCTCCCCGAATTTCCAGGTCATTGGATGCCAGCATAAATCCAGCTCCCAGGTCCTGAGCTTCGGCAATGGCTTCCAGTCTTTTCAGTGCATCCCTGGTCATGGACTTTGGCGCAGGTGTCAGCAGATAAGCATAGGCCTGATGATGAGATCGGCCAACTCGTCCTCTCAACTGGTGCAACTGTGCCAGACCGAACTTGTCCGAACGGTGGATGATAATGGTGTTGGCATTAGGTATATCAATGCCTGTCTCTATGATGGTGGTGCAGACAAGGATGTTATGTCGCTTGTGATAGAAGTCGGACATGACCTGCTCCAGCTCTCTTTCACGCATCTGACCGTGACCCACAGCAATACGCGCCTCAGGAATAAGTTCCTGCAGATCAGAAGCAGCCTTGTCGATACTGGAAACTTCGTTGTGCAGGTAATAGACCTGACCACCGCGCAGTAACTCACGAAGAATAGCCTCTTTGACCAGTAATTTGTCGCTTTGTCGAACAAAGGTTTTAACTGACAGGCGTCGTGCGGGTGGAGTTGCGATAATCGAGAGATCACGAATACCCGACATAGCCATATTGAGTGTCCGCGGGATAGGTGTTGCCGTCAGGGTCAGAATATCGACTTCGGAACGCATGGATTTCAGCATTTCCTTGTGCCTGACCCCGAAACGGTGCTCCTCATCAATAATCAACAGACCCAGATTCTTGAACTTGAAATCACCCTGAATCAGTTTGTGGGTACCTATAATAATATCCAGTTTGCCTTCCGTGACTTTCTCTTTGAGTGCCTGAACCTGTTTTGCTGACTTGAAGCGTGAAGCTACGTCGATTTCAACGGCCCAGTCGGCAAAACGGTCACGAAAGCTTTCATAATGCTGTTGAGCCAACAGGGTAGTCGGTACAAGAATCGCCACCTGCTTGCCACTTTGTACTGCCAGAAAGGCGGCTCTCATGGCCACTTCGGTCTTACCAAACCCGACATCACCACAGACCAGGCGATCCATGGGCTTACCTTTGGACATGTCTTTTATCACGTTGACAATAGCCTGCTGCTGATCAGGCGTTTCCTCAAAAGGAAAGCCGGCAGAGAATGCATGATATTGTTGATCCGGTGCCGAAAAGGCAAAACCCTTTCTGGCTTCTCGTCGGGCATAGATATCCAGCAGCTCTGCCGCGGCATCTCTGGCTTTCTCAGCCGCCTTGCGACGTGCCTTGGTCCATTGCTCGCTACCAAGACGATGCAGCGGAGCATGCTCATCATCTGTACCGGTGTAACGGGCAATGAGATGCAGAGAGGCTACCGGAATATAAAGCTTGGCTTCGCTGGCGTATTCCAGAGTCAGGAATTCTGTCTCCTGACCATCAACAGACAAGGTATCAAGACCACGATACCGTCCTACACCGTGATCAATATGCACCACTGGAGCACCTTCTCTCAGCTCGGTAAGATTACGGATGGTTTGATCGGTGTCGGTCTCTGTCTCTCCTTTTCGCCGACGGCGCTGCATGACCCTCTGACCCAGCAGCAGAGACTCTGGAATCAGGGCAATATTCAGGTCGTTGAGAAAAAAGCCTGACGCTAACGTACCTTCGGTAATACCCAGCGTCTCTTTTCTGCTCAGGAAGGTGGACCAGCTATTGAAAGTATTGGGGCGAATGTCAGACTGGGCGAGCATTTCCAGCAGAACTTCCCGACGACCCGCACTTTCAGCCACCAGAAGAATCCTTGGTCCCGATTCAATCAGATCTTCAAGAGGTTGCAAAGGGTGATCGGCACGGGCATTCAGAGTGAGCTCAGGTAATGGCTGGTGATTAAGGTTGAAGCCGTCAGAAGAATCAACGATCTGGTCTGACAGCACAATGCGAGGGTATTGTTTCAGAGCTCGATTGATTTCTTCAGAAGGCATTAAAACCTTTACGGGAGGCAGAAGCGGGCGGTTGGGATCGACTTTCCGGTTCTCGTAGCGTTCTGTCAGATCCTGCCAGAATTGCTCTATCGCTTCCTGCACGCCCTGATATTGAATGATCGTTGTTTCACTGGAAAGATGATCAAACAGGGTGGCTGTCTGCTCGAAAAACAGGGGCAGGTAGTATTCAATACCCGGGCTTGCCAGCCCCTGTCCTATATCCTGGTACACGGGGCACTCGCGGTGATCCACGTCAAACGCTTCCCTGAACAGGCTTCGGAAGCGATCCCTGGAGGTCTTGTCCATCGGGAATTCATGTCCCGGGAGCAGTTCTATGTGATCAACTTGATTAATGGAACGCTGGCTTTCCGGATCAAAGATTCTCAGCGTATCGATTTCGTCATCAAACAGGTCAATCCGGTAGGGGGTATCAGATCCCATGGGGAAGATATCCATGAGTGAACCCCGGATAGCGAACTCGCCATGCTCGTAGACTGTATCAACACAGCGATAACCCGCCTGTTCCAATTGTTGCCTTTTCTCGGCAATAAGAAAGGTTTCACCCCGTTTCAAAACCAGACAGTTGGATTCCAGGTAATCACGGGGACACAGACGGTGCAGCAAGGTGGAAACCGATATTATCAACAGGGTCTTTTCGCTGCGGGGTAGTCGGTACAGGGTTTTCAACCGCTGGGAAATGATGTCCTGATGGGGCGAAAAGGCATCGTAGGGTAATATCTCCCAGTCGGGAAAGTGCAGGATGCGGGTAGACTGATCATCTTTCAGGAAGAAACTCAGTTCTTCTTCAAGAGCATTTGCCTGAGCGGAGTCAGGTGTAATAACCAGTAGCGGGCGACGGGTTAACCGGGCGGCACTGGCTATGGCGAATGAGCTGGTTGATTGGCTCAGCTGACCCCAGAAGGTTTTATGCCCCGGAGTCTCTGGAAGCTGGAAGGAAGATGAGTTCAAATTGGCCTGCGACATGAAAGGTGTTTTGTTCTGGATACGCTAAACCCGCAATTGTAGCTGTTCAGAACGGCATATACCATGCAATAGCGTCTTTGCAGCCTCGTACAAACAAAGAATGATTAAATGAAGTGTTAAAGTTTGTTGTACTTTGTTGCCAAGTGAGGATGAACTCTGGATAATAGCCCCGAAGCCTAAGGGCATATAAACGTGACCTGTGCCGCCTGAAGTAACCAGCCAGTTGCTTGAGAGTGGCAGTCTGACAGAAGTGAACAGCCTTGAGCTGATTAACAGCCTTGAGCACATAAAAAATACAGGATTGGAACCATGGAAAAAGACCATTTTCAGGACTGGAGAGAACGTGAAGCCTTAGCCGAATCCATGATTCCATTGATCGGCCGCTTGTATCGTGAAAATAACGTTGTGACTTCGGTCTATGGCCGCTCAATCATCAATCGTTCTGTAATTGATATCCTCAAATCTCACAAGTACGTTCGCCAGGTAGAAGGCTCTGCCTTGTGTGTACGTCAAACATTCCCCGTCATTGAAGTGCTGAGCAAGCTGAACCTGGCTCCGGGCCGCATTGATATTGGCAAGCTTGCATCCGGCTACGAGAAGAGTGAAGGCAAGCAGACTCTGGAAAATTACGTTCGCAGTCAGGTTTCCGAACTGGTGGATGGCAAAAATGGCCATGGCCATGATGACAGAGATGTTGTCCTCTATGGTTTTGGTCGTATCGGTCGCCTCATGGCCCGTATTCTTATTGAACGGGCAGGTGGCTCCGGTTTGAACCTGAGAGCGGTTGTCGTTCGGAAGGGGAAAGCTGAAAACGATCTGCAAAAGCGTGCCAGTTTGCTGAGACGTGATTCGGTGCACGGTTCTTTCAATGGCACCATCAGCGTAGATGAAGAGAGCAACATCATCTACGCCAACGGTGTAGCTATCAAGTTTATCTATGCCAACTCTCCGGATTCTATCGATTACACAAGCTATGGTATTAACAATGCCATCGTCGTAGACAATACTGGTGTGTGGCGTGATCAGGAGGGTTTGAGTCAGCACCTTCAGTCTACCGGGGCTAGCAGGGTTCTGCTGACAGCGCCTGGCAAGGGCGACCTGAAAAATGTTGTGTTTGGCGTTAACCATGACATCATCAATGATGAAGATCAGATCATTTCTGCTGCCTCCTGCACCACCAATGCGATCACTCCGGTACTGAAAGCGATCTGTGACAAGTTTGGTGTTGAGAACGGTCATGTCGAAACCGTTCACTCCTACACCAATGACCAGAACCTGATTGACAACTACCATAAAGGTTCTCGCCGCGGTCGCAGTGCAGCCTTGAATATGGTGATCACCGAAACCGGAGCGGCCAAGGCTGTTTCGAAGGCACTGCCGCAGTTGCAAGGCAAGTTGACTGGTAATGCCATCCGGGTGCCAACACCCAACGTGTCCATGGCCATTCTGAACCTGAATCTGTCTAAGGACACCACTGTAGACGAGCTAAACAGCTATCTCCGTGAGATGGCGCTGTACTCTGATCTGAAGAAGCAGATCGATTATGTGAACTCTTTTGAAGTGGTATCCAGTGATTTTGTCGGCAACCGTCATGCGGGCATTGTTGACAGTCAGGCCACCATTGTTGATGGCAACCGCTGTGTACTTTACGTCTGGTATGATAATGAGTTTGGATACAGCTGTCAGGTTAACCGTATTTTGCAGCATATGACCGGAAATCATCACAAAACAGTGCCTGTTCAGTAGCAGGCATTGGCCATCCGTCATTCATGGCAATAGCTGATGGAATGGACCCTATCCTGAAAAAGCCATCATATGCGCTTTTTCAGGATGCATCGTGTATTTCCGAGGTGCAGTAACTGTGCTGAACTTCGCCTTTAGTGTCCAGAGAATTCAGTCGTACGTCAAATCCCCATAACAGGTGCAGGTGTTTGAGGATTTCCATGGCGCTATCAGCGTGAAGGTTCTGACCCCTATGCATGGAATGAATCAGTGTCAGGGAGCGGTCTCCTCTTACATCAACATCAAAAACCTGAATATTAGGCTCCTGATTACCCAGATTATACTGGTTGGACAGTGACTGTCTGAGTGCTTTGTAACCTGACTCATCGTGTATGGCGCTGACTTCGAGAAAGGCTTTTGAATGGTCGTCGTGAATGCAGAAGAGCTTCATATCCCGCATCACTTTGGGAGAAAGAAACTGAAGGATAAAGCTTTCATCCTTGTACTGGGCCATGGCGTGATGAAGGGCCTTCAGCCAGTCGCTGTCCGTGAGGTCAGGAAACCATAGCCGGTCTTCCTGAGTAGGATTTTCGCATATCCGGCGAATGTCGCGATAGATATTGAAGCCCAGAGTATAAGGGTTTATGCCGGAATAACGTGGATCATCAAAATCCGGCTGAAACACGACATTACTGTGAGAATGCAGAAACTCGAGCACATAGCCTTCGTTGATCAGACCTTTTGCATAGAGTTCATGCATCAGCGTGTAATGCCAGAAGCTGGCCCAACCTTCGTTCATCACCTGGGTCTGCCGCTGAGGATAAAAATACTGGGCTATTTTACGGACAATTCGAATCAGTTCCCGTTGCCAGGTTTTCAACAGTGGTGCATTTTTTTCAACAAAGTAGAGAATGTTTTCTTCCGGCTCTGAAGGGAATCGTTTTCTCACTTTGGCAGGGTCTTCCTTTTTGCTTGGGACCGTTCGCCAGAGATCATTGATGTTTCTCTGAATATATTCTTCTCTCTCCCTCGCCTGGTTCTTTTCCATTTCTGCTGAAATGGCGGAAGGGCGCATATATCGATTGACTCCTTGATTCATCAACGCATGGCAGGCATCCAGAATCACTTCAACAGCGTCAACACCGTATTTTTCCTCGCACTGATTAATGTAGTTCCTGGCAAACAGCAGATAATCGACAATCGAGTCTGCATTGGTCCACTGACGGAATAGATAGTTACCTTTGAAAAAAGAGTTATGACCGTAACAGGCATGGGCAATCACCAGAGCCTGCATGGCCATGGAATTTTCCTCCATCAAGTAGGCGATGCAGGGGTTTGAATTGATGACAATTTCATAGGCAAGCCCCATTCGACCACGTCTGTAGTTTTGAAGATTCGTAAGAAATTTTTTACCAAAACTCCAGTGATGGTACATGAGCGGCATGCCCAACGAAGTGTAGGCATCAATCATTTGTTCCGAGTTTATGACTTCAATCTGGTTTGGGTAAGTATCCAATTCAAACTTTTCTGCCAGCTGGCCAATGGCCCTGTCATAAGCGTCAAGTAGCTCAAAGGTCCACTCGGAGCCGGTTGAAAGGTACTGGCTATTCATGGCTATTTCACTTCCTTTTCGAAAAGACGACGGAAGACCCGGTAGACAGGTTACTGGGACTTCCTGACCCTGATGTACCACTCAGACAGCAGTCTGACCTGCTTTTCGGTGTAGCCGTGCTGTACCATGCGGTCCACAAAGTCGGCATGTTTCTTCTGATCGTCATGGGAAGCCTTTGCATTAAATGAGATGACAGGCAGCAGGTCTTCTGTGTTGGAGAACATCTTTTTCTCAATCACGGATCTCATCTTTTCGTAACTGAGCCAGATGGGATTCTTGCCCTGCATATCAGCCCTGGCTCTGAGCACAAAATTGACCACCTCATTGCGAAAGTCTTTCGGGTTGGCTATTCCGGCGGGCTTCTCAATTTTTTCCAGCTCATCATTGAGAGCTATCCGGTCGAGTATCTGTCCGGTATCAGGATCTCTGAACTCCTGATCCTGAATCCAGAAATCGGCGTAGGTGATGTAGCGATCAAAAATATTCTGACCGTACTCTGAGTACGATTCCAGATACGCTGTCTGAATCTCTTTACCCAGAAACTCCACGTATCTTGGCGTCAGATACCCCTTGATGAAGCTGATGTATCGCTCTTCAATGGCTTCGGGGAACTGTTGTTGTTCAATCTGTTGCTCAAGAACGTACAACAGGTGAACCGGGTTAGCAGCTATTTCGGTAGGGTCAAAATTAAAGACCTTTGAGAGTATCTTGAAAGCAAATCGGGTCGATAATCCTTCCATCCCTTCGTCGACGCCAGCCGCATCCTTGTATTCCTGAAGCGATTTGGCGTTAGGATCGGTGTCTTTGAGATTCTCACCGTCGTAGACCCGCATCTTGGAGTAGATAGAGGAATTTTCCGGGTCGGCTATCCGGGAAAGGACACTGAACTGAGCAAGCATCCGCAATGTATCCGGGGCACAGGGAGCTTTGTTAAGAGAACTGTGTTCAAGCAGCTTCTCATAAATTCTGATTTCCTCACTCATGCGGGTGCAATAGGGCACTTTGATAATGTTGACGCGATCAATAAAAGCTTCATTGGTTTTGTTGTTTCTGAATGTTTGCCACTCCGATTCGTTCGAGTGAGCGAGAATAATGCCTTCATAGGGAATAGAGCCCAAGCCTTCAGTGCTGTTGTAATTACCTTCCTGGGTGGCTGTCAGCAAAGGGTGGAGTACCTTGATCGGGGCCTTGAACATTTCGACAAACTCCATAATGCCCTGATTGGCCCTGCAGAGTGCCCCCGAGAAACTATAGGCATCGGGATCATCCTGCGAATATTCTTCCAGTTGTCGTATATCCACCTTGCCCACCAGGCTGGAGATATCCTGATTGTTTTCATCGCCGGGTTCGGTTTTGGCAACGGCAATCTGCTTCAGTCGGTTAGGATAGAGTTTGATGACCCTGAACTGAGTAATGTCACCTTTGTATTCCTCGAGGCGCTTAACGGCCCACGGGGACATAATGTATCTCAGACAGCGGTCGGGTATACCGAATTCTTTCGCAAGTAGCTCTCCGTCCTGCTCCGGGTTGAAAAGACCGAGAGGTGATTCAAACACTGGCGATCCTTTGATGGCGTAGAAGGGTACTTTTTCAATCAGTTCTTTCAGTTTTTCCGCCAGCGAGGATTTACCACCACCAACCGGGCCAAGCAGATAGAGAATCTGCTTCTTTTCTTCCAGCCCCTGGGCAGCATACTGAAAATAAGAAACAATCTGTTCAATGGATTCTTCCATACCAAAGAACCCGCTGAACGCTGGATACCGTTTGATCAACTTGTTGGAAAATATTCTACTGAGTCTCGGGTTTCTTGAAGTATCGACAAGTTCTGGCTCGCCAATCGCTTCAAGCACGCGCTCGGCTGCGCTGGCATAGGTTCCGGGTTCTTGCTTGCATAGCTCCAGGAAAGCCTGAAGGCTCATCTCTTCTTCCAGGGTTGAGTCATATCTTTGCTGGTAATGTTCAAACAGGGACATGTTGCTCACTCCAACGGAATTCGTCTGCAGGTGAAGTGAAGATAGTTGAAAAGCGACTGATAACAATTAATTAATGAGAGAAGTATTTCACCCGCTCGATGGGAGAATGATGAAATACCCTCAACATGCAGACATTATCTAGCAGCCTGTCGGACTTAAGCATGTCCTACTGCGGTCGCAATCCTCGCTACGGACGCTTAAGTCCGACAGGCTGCTAGTAGCTTTCGAAAGCGGCTTCAAGCAGCTCGCAGGTGTATTCCGTTTGAGGATGGTGAAAGATCTGTTCGGTTGAGCCCTGCTCAATAATCTCACCGTCCTTCATCACCAGAATCCTGTGGCTCATGGCTTTTACAACCGCAAGGTCGTGGCTGATAAAGATATAGCTAAGATTGTGTTTTTTCTGCAGATCTCTTAATAGCTTTATGACTTGAGACTGGACAGTCCTGTCCAGAGCAGAGGTGGGCTCATCAAGAATGATCAGTCTGGGCTTGAGGACCAGAGCTCTGGCTATGGCGATGCGCTGCCTCTGTCCGCCAGAAAACTCATGGGGATAACGGTGTCGCCATTGAGGATTAAGACCGACCTCTGTCATGGCTTTTATGATCAGCTCGTCTCGTTCTCCGTTGCTAGCCAGCTGATGGATATCCAGCCCCTCGCCAATAATGTCAGCGATGGTCATTCTCGGGCTCAGACTGCCGTAAGGGTCCTGAAAAACAACCTGCATCTGTCGTCGGTAAGGACGACACTGTTTTTGGCTCAGGGAGTGAAGGGCATCACCTTTAAAGTAGATCTGACCCTGACTCTCCTGCAGTTTCAGGAGCGCCATCCCGAGTGTGGTTTTTCCGGAACCGGATTCACCTACAATACCCAGTGTTTCACCTTCAGCGACTGAGATAGAGAGGTCCGTTACAGCTTTGATATGGTCGACGGTTTTGCGGAAGAATCCGGCTTTTACCGGAAACCAGACCCTTATATCCCGCCCCTCAATGATTTTATTCTGCGCCCGGGACACAGGTTCCGGTTCACCGGATGGCTCGGCATTGAGCAGTTCTACGGTGTAAGGATGCTTTGGTTGATTGAACACTTCTCCCGTGGCACCGGTTTCCACCAGTTCTCCGTTTTTCATGACACAGATTCGATGAGAAACATGGTGAATCAGGTTTAGATCATGACTGATAAACAAAATGGCCATACCCATTTTCTGCTGTAGTTCGGCCAGCAGCGACAGAATCTGTCTTTGTACCGTCACGTCCAGTGCAGTTGTGGGCTCATCGGCAATCAGGACTTTTGGCTCGCAGGCCAGAGCCATAGCAATCATGGCTCTTTGACGCTGACCACCCGACAGTTCGTGGGGATAGGCTGAAAGCTTTTTGGCTGGCTCCTGAATGCCCACCAGTTCAAGCAGCTCCAAAGCACGCTGACTGGCCTGTTCAGGATGCATGCCCAGGTGCAGACTGAGTACTTCACAGATCTGTTTATCTATCGTGTGCAGAGGGTTAAGGGCGGTCATGGGTTCCTGAAAAATCATACCGATCTGGTTTCCACGAACGCCTCTGATCTCCCTTTCTGATAAGGCCAACAGGTCTTTACCATCAAACAGTATCTCACCCTGGTGACTGGCATTTTCAGGAAGCAGTTGCAGTATGCTCAGGGCAGAAATGGATTTACCGGAGCCGGACTCGCCCACCAGACCCAGCGTCTCTCCCGGAAACAGTTCAAAACTGATGCTTTTTACCGCGTCGCTGCTGCTGCCGCCGCCCTGATTGAAGCGAATTTTCAGGTCTTTGATCTCGAGCAGGGAAGTTGTCATTGTTTAGTGACCTGTAACGTATTTGCGTGGATCAAGGGCGTCACGGGTAGCTTCCCCAATAAACACCAGCAGGGTCAGCATCACTGACATCACCATGAAGGCTGTAATTCCCAGCCATGGTGCTTGAAGGTTGTTCTTGCCCTGGGCGATCAGCTCACCCAATGAAGGCGATCCGGCTGGCAGGCCAAAACCCAGGAAGTCCAGTGACGTCAGGGTGGTGATGGCTCCGGTGAGAATAAAGGGCATGAAAGTGATCGTTGCTATCATGGCGTTGGGTAGAATATGGCGGAACATAAGTCTGCCATCGGTCATCCCAAGTGCCCTGGCGGCCCGGACGTATTCCAGATTTCGTCCGCGCAAGAATTCCGCACGAACCACATCGACCAGAGCCATCCAGGAAAACATCAGCATAATCCCAAGCAACCACCAGAAGCCGGGTTCGACAAAACTGGAAAGAATGATCAGCAGATACAGGCTGGGCATACCTGACCAGACTTCAATAAACCGTTGCCCGATAAGATCTGTTCTTCCGCCATAAAATCCCTGCATAGCGCCAACGGCAACCCCTATGAGAGAGCTGAACAGCGTTAGAATCAGTCCAAAAAGCACAGAAATTCTAAAACCGTAAATGACTCGGGCCAGAACATCTCTGCCCTGGTCATCGGTCCCCAGCAAATTCTCTGGCGTGGGAGGTGCCGGGGCAACACGGGCATAGTTGATCGTGTCGTAGCTGTAATGAATCGGTGGCCAGAGCATCCAGCCGTGGGGCTCGATCAGTTCTTTTGCGTAGTCCTGACGATAATCCATTTCCAGTTCAAACTCGCCACCAAACGCTGTTTCTGGGTAGATATGGAAAATAGGGGTATAGATTTCACCTTTGAAATAAACCAGAAGCGGCTTATCGTTGGCAATCAGCTCGGCAAATAAAGTGGTGAAAAACAGGAAACCGAAAATCCAGAGAGAGTAATAGCCCCGTCGATTGCTTTTGAAGCTTTTCCAGCGTCGCTGGTTAAGAGGGCTTATACGGGAAGGTTTTATGATTTGAGACGATGCCATCTTAATCCCTCGCCTCAAAATCAATTCTCGGGTCAACCAGCATGTAGGTCAGATCTCCCAGCAGTTTTACCACCATGCCTATCAGGGTGAAGATAAAGAGAGATCCGAAGACCACGGGGTAATCTCGATTAATGGCGGCTTCATATCCGAGCAGGCCAAGGCCATCCAGTGAAAAAATAATTTCAATCAGCAGCGAGCTGGTGAACAGAATGCCAATGAGAGCCGCCGGGAATCCGGATATCACCAGCAGCATGGCGTTTCTGAAAACATGGCCGTACAGTACTTGATGATCATCCAGACCCTTGGCCCGGGCTGTCTGTACATACTGGCGATGAATCTCATCGAGAAAAGAGTTTTTAGTCAGCATTGTTAATGTTGCAAAGCCACCAATAACAATACAGAAAACCGGAAGAACCATATGCCAGGCATAATCTGCCAGTTTGCCAATAAGGCTAAGCTGGTCAAAGTTTTCCGATGTTAATCCGCGCAATGGAAAGAAATTCCAGTAACTGCCACCGGCAAAGAGCACGATGAGCAGGATTGCCAGTAGAAAGCTCGGAATGGCATACCCCGTAGTGATGACCGCGCTGGTCCAGACATCGAACGGGCTACCATGTTTTAATGCTTTTCGAATCCCCATAGGAATGGAGATCAGATAGATCAGCAAGGTACTCCATAATCCAAGAGAGATGGAGACAGGTAATTTCTCTTTGATGAGGTCAACGACTTTCGCATCTCTGAAAAAAGAGTCGCCAAACTCAAAGCGAGCATAGTTGAGTACCATCTGGATAAAACGCTCATAGGCCGGTTTGTCAAAGCCGTAAAGCTTTTCAATGTCTTTGATCAGTTCCGGATCCAGTCCCCGCCGTCCGCGGTACTCACCGGATTCGTCCACGCTTACCTGTTGGATCTCAGCACTGCCTGAACCTCCGATACGGCTGATGGCATTGATTTCAAAACCTTCCAGTTTGGCAATCATCTGCTCAACAGGTCCACCCGGTGCGGCCTGAATGATGACAAAGTTCAATAACAAAATACCGAATAGTGTCGGAATCATTAACGCCAGTCGGCGCAGAATATAGCTTTTCATAATCAGATCTGACGTTTTGAACGACGTATCAACCAACCCAGAATCAGGATGGCTAACAGAATGCCAGCAGGCCAGACCGGCATGCCTTTATTGTCCTCATCTTTGTTTGAGCCATCGTCGGTTGTGTCTGAAGCCCTGATGATTGTTGGTTCCATCCACCAGGAGTCCAGGTCAAACTGGTAAAGTGGTTCCTGATCAGGAGTGCTCAGGGGATGCTTGAGCGGTTTCCAATAGGCGATTCTGTTACTGGCCAGATACCATTGGGGAATCATGTATGCATTCCAGAGCAAAACCCTATCCAGAGCTTTAACGGCGGCAACGAGATTTTCTCTGGACCCGGCATTAATCACTTCCTTGATCAGACCATCGACCACCGGGTTTTTAATGCCTATCAGATTTCGGCTTCCTGGCTGATCCGCTGATTCGCTGCTCCAGAAGTCCTTTTGCTCATTTCCGGGCGAACTGGATTGAGGAATGCGACTGACCAGCATGTCGAAGTCGAAGCTTCTGAGCCGGTTTATATATTGTGAAATATCCACGATTCGCAGACTAGCATTGATCCCCATGGCCTCAAGGTTTTTCTTCAGAGGCAGGGCTACTTTCTCCATACTTGAATCGTATAGAAGAATCTCAAATTCGAAAGGCTTGCCATTTTTCCTGAGAGAACCGTTTTCCAGTTTCCAGCCTGCCTGTGCCATCAAAGAGAGAGCTTGGCTCAGCTGACTTCGGATTCTGCCACTGCCATCCGTGTTGGGCAGTTTGAAGGACTCGCTGAATAACTCAGCGGGCAGTTGATCTCGCCAGGGCTCAAGGTAAGCCAGTTCTTTACCCTCGGGAATACCCGTTGCTTCCATATCAGAGTTGGCAAAATAACTCTGTGTCCTGGTGTAGCTGTTGTAGAACAGATTCTTGTTAAGCCACTCGAAGTCCATAGCGTAATTCAAAGCTTTTCGAACTCTCACGTCCTCGAAAATATCTCTGCGCAGGTTAAAAACAAATCCCTGCATCCCCTGAGGGGCTTTGGTTGGAAAGGACTCCTGAATCAGGTCACCTTTTTTAACCGCCGGAGAGTCGTAGGCGGTGGCCCAGTTCCTGGCAATATTTTCAAAGCGAAGATCGTATTCGCCGGCTTTCAGGGCTTGCAGTGCTACGTTGGCATCCCGGTAATAGTCGTAACGACGCACATCAAAGTTGTAACGGCCTCTGCTGACCGGCAGATCTTTACCCCAGTAGTCATCAACTCTTTCGTAGACAATGCTGCGACCCGCTTCGGCAGAACGGATTTTGTAGGGGCCACTGCCCAAAGGTTGAGTCAGGTTGGCCTCTTCAAAGTTATTCGATTGTGTTTCCCAGAAGTGTTTTGGAAGTACCGGGAGTTGGGAAATGATCAGGGGAAGTTCAGGGTTACGGTTGTGTTTGAAAACGAAGCGGACACTGCGTTTGGACAAGCTCTCTGCCTTGGCAATATCGCCATAGTAAGCCCGGTAAAACGGTGAGCCTTTATCCCTGAGCAGTTCAAAGCTGTAAACGACATCGTTAGCGGTGATCGGTTGTCCGTCGTGAAACCGGGCTTTAGAATTCAAATGGAAAGTGATGCCACTGTTATCAGTGGCAGGCTCTGCATATTCAGCCACCAGGGCATACATGGAGAAAGGTTCATCCGCACTGCTGGTCATCAAAGTGTCGTAAATCAGACCTATCCCCTCAGCCGGAGTCCCTTTTTCTATGAAAGGATTCAGGCTGTCGAAAGTCCCCATGCTGGCCATCCGCAGTGTCCCCCCCTTGGGAGCATTGGGATTCACATAGTCAAAATACTTGAAATCTTTTGAGTATTTACCGTCGCCATATAAGGAAAGGGAAGGGGATTTATTAACTGCGTTCTCTGCCTCTGCCAGGACAGGCATCATGGACAGGGAAAGAAAGAGGGTCGCAATGGGAAGGGCTTGGAAAATCGTTGTCTTTAACGATTTTTTTATCATCACTGTATGATTCATGGTTCGCCTGGATCGCATTGTTATAACTTTTGCCTCTAAACTATAGTCGGCTCCTTGACTATAGGTATTGCTTGTTGGGGAGTTATTTCGATTCCTGACAGTATTTTAAACACCGATCAATCCCTACAGGCAAGGTCTAATTCAACAGAAAAAAATTATTGATATCTTTGGATGGCATTTAAAGTTGTAATGTGACCTAAAAGCAATCTTTCAGGCCGGATACCCAGCCGATTCACACTCTAAAAAAGTCGTCTTCAGACTATTAGTGATGGTTCGGACCATCATTAGCAGAGGCTGTTGGTGGTTTTTCTGTCTCATGCCACCATGTAGTCAGATCCAGAGCATAGAGCGGTGTAATCACAGGATGCCTCAGGGTGTCCCGGTAGAGGACATTCCAGGAAGGAGAGTACCAGAGAGGCAGAGAATAGTGTCCCCATAACAGAACTCTGTCCAGGGCATGAACCATGGAAAGCAGTTCTTTACGGCTGGTAGCCGATGGAATCAGGTTAGTTAATTGATCGACTACCGGTGAATGCACGCCCGAGAGATTTCTGGTTCCTGGTTGCTGAACGGTTTCCGATCCCCAGAAAGATGCTTGTTCAGTTCCGGGTGACGCGGTGTGTCGATAGGTGTGCAGTATGATTTCAAAATCCAGTTCACGTAATCTGGCTACCATCTGAAGTGGGTCTGTACGCTGAACATTCAAGGTAATACCAAGATGACTCAGTCCATCCTTAATGGAAAGCAGAACTTTTTCGTGCTCTTCACTGGCCACCAGAGCATTGAGAACCAGTGGTTCACCCCTGGCATTAACCTGCTGATTATTCTTTATCTGCCAGCCCGCCTGTTTTAACAACGTGAGCGCTTTTGCATTGTTCAATCGGTCGCCCGATGCCAGTCGACTATCAGGTACTTTGAAAGGTTCATGGAAGAGAGCTTTCGGAAGTTCTTGTTGCCAGGGAGTCAGCCATTTGAGTTCATCAGCAGAAGGGGTACCACTGGCCGCCAGTTCAGAGCCTGCAAAAAAACTTTCAGCAGGTCGATACATCCCAAAGAAAAGATGGTTGTTGATCTGCTCGAAGTTAAAAGCATATCCCAGACTTTCCCTGACTCTGGCATCTTTTAGATAAGGTCGCCG
>NZ_JAHHPR010000700.1:0-6464 GCF_024606255.1 Endozoicomonas sp. SESOKO3 | reverse complement strand
AGAAGCAGGAATTTTTAGACCAATTTATTGCAACCGCAGTAGGACAGCCTTAAGTGCGACAGGCTGCTAGCCCTGAGCTTGTCAAAAGCTTCGACTAGCCCAGGGCAAACGGTATGGGGTATTAAGGAATTTCATCAGGCGCTGGGTAGTTTGAGCTTAATTTCCCCGTGGATTTTGATCAGTGACTGGTGATTGTTGCTCCAGAATGTTTATAGATAATTTGCACAACCCTTTTATAAGGGCTTGTAAAGGAAAACTACAATTGTGTGCTAATCCAAGATTATGATTGCCATCAATAACATTAGAGTTGTCACACAGCAAGCGTCTTTCTATTTCCCCTGAAGTTTCCATTATTTCAGGATCAGGTCTCTTAATACGCATCACATGTGCGAAGTAGTTATGTTTTTTGTGAGCATGCTTTGAATGATAAAAAGCACCATTCATTTCATAAGGTTGCATAGCTAACCAATAGACTATTTCTAATGCAACTCTATTCAGCCATTGTTCAAAACCGGTATCATCCAATCCAAGATTTTTCTGCAAGCTTATCGTTTTTGTTGAATAATACCCACACAAAAAATGTTCCAGAACTTCTCTGACAAATGTCTTTACATCTTCAACAGCTAACGGGTTTTTGTAATGAAACTCAGGATTTAAACGTTTTCCACGAGCATAAACAATAACAATGGCAATAATGTTATCCATAAGGGCATTAAAATAAGCTAATAAGTTTCCAACCTCTGGAAAGAACTTTGTATTTAGAGTGTTCCTGGAACTCAGGCTCGGCAATATGTTTCCAAATATTTGGCTGTCGCCAAGGTCTCTAAGTCCGGACCAGGATAAATCTGAGCACTCAGTGTCTCTTACCCAATTACAAATTGATCCGGGAAAGCTATCTGCATTTTTACAAAAAACATTGGATAGCGCTCCCATAGTCGTCCATACAGGGTAGCCTTTTCTGGGTCTGTATTTATCATGCTGTACTTTAATAAGACTGTCGAATGTCAGACCGTATCTTGCATAGGTTCCTATATCAATCGCTGCCTTTTTTAACCCTTCTTCGGACCTTCCGTGTGGATTTTTGGTATCTGATGAATCTAATTGGCTTGCATAATTAACATAATCTTGTGATGCCGTGAAAAGATAACCGTGTAGTCGACCTTCAGAAATTTCGAGCTTGTAATTATTTTCAGACACAGGAACAGAAAATAAACCTTTACTGAAAGGTATTTCACTGGCGAAATCCTGATCAGAAAATAAGTTGTGCAAGGCATTGTGTATTTTAAGCTCACGAGTGAACTCATCCCATGGTTCACCTTTTCGTTGATATTTAAAGTACAAGGTTCGATTATCAGGAAGAGTGAACTGGAAGGATCTTTCACCACATTTTTTTTCAACTGTGGCTTCATCTGATAACATTAATTCTATTTCTAGATCTTCCTCATTTGTGCTTATTTTTGGATTTTGTTTTTTTATTTCATCTTCTATTTTGTGGCCGATTTCAATATCCGGGGGTAAAAAATGACTATTTTTGTAACAGGCAATAATAAGTTCAGAAAAATAAGGATTATGTCCTTCGTAATTTAAACTTGCTTTAGCGAATAAAAGTTCTGGTGGAGCGCAGGATTGCAGGGGATGACTGTTTTTTGCTGATTCAATAATGTCTTCCAGACTTTCAGTTGAGAATAGATACTTGCTTGTTTTTGCTGCATCATACAATTTTTCACGGCTAACTCTGTGTGAATGATGAAGTCTATCTTCAATTTTGTATCTCAATGCTTGTAATCTTGCTATTTTATTGAACAGAATCTCTTTATCTGCTGTGCTGAATTCTTGTTTGAGTTTTTCCAGTTTTTTTTCACTAATAACCCTCTTACCCATTTTTATTATCAGATAGAGCCAGTCTTCGTCACTGAAATGTTGGGTGTTGCCATGCAGGTAATCGCTCATCAATGATATTTTGTATTGTTCACCAACAGTGAAATAACCTTCTGGCTTTGCCAACGTTAAGATTTTGCTGATTTTTCTCTGATGAAGGGGCTTTTGCTCATGTTGAAGAGTTTCATCGATAGTCAAACGCCTTTTATTTTCTGCACTCAGATCTTTCTGGAAGACTGTATCTGCCCTGATGGGCTGGGGTTGTGAGGGGATTGGTGACAAAAACATGGAAGTACTCCTTTACAATTCCATTTCATACCTTTTATTGGTCCATATTTTTCCGAAAAAGTTCAAAATTTTGATGCTTCGCCCTGAGCTTGTCGAAGCCTCTGACAACCTCAGGCACTCAGCTTCACGGGTTAAAGTGATTCTATTTGCTCCTGAAGATTCTCCTGAACAACTTCAGGCCACTGACCTACATAAGTCCTGATAAAGCCACTCTTTGATATCCCGTGTCTGTTCATATCTTCAAACAGCCGCTTCAGATCAAGGCGCACTTCAGACGGTTCCAGAACTGAAACAGAAAGCCCCAAGGTATCAATCAGCGAAAAGCCCGACTTTTCATCATAAAAGACATTATTGAAGTGCAGGTCACGATGAACCGCTCTGGAAAGAGTAGAAAGCCCATCCAGTTCCGAGTCTCTGTGACGCAGGTGAAAGTGCGCCAGAATTTGCCCAAACCCTGAAAACATGGCATCAATGTCAACCTTGCTTGTGGGTTTACGGGACTGTGCAACCCAATCTTCCAGAGAATGTCCCTTCACGGCTTTAAACAGGGAATGAATTCGCCCATTAACCAATCCACTCCATTCATCAAAACCAAAAGCCACTGGCTCCTCTTCAGGCACAAAGTAGCATTCAGCCACTTTCAACATGGGAGCAATCATAAAGCCACTGTTGGCATAGCCTTTCAAAATATACTGCTGACCGTTGATCTGTATCGTGCTCAGCGAAGACACCGAAGGAAAATGAATCAATAAATCCATGACCTTGCCCTCGTACATTTTGTCAGACAACCCCTGTAAGGCCGAATAACGCAGGGGAATTTCCTGCCACTGACTGGCATTGTTCCCCGGCCAACGCCAGTTGAAATAGTCTGCCAAGTCGGTTTGCCAATTATTACAGGCCATTGTTGCAGGCTCCATGGCTCCCGTTTCTCTCAACAGCCTCACTGCTTCTGTGCGGTTTTTACTGGAAATCAGGGACTGACAGAACTCACTGCCCAGCTTGGGCTTCCAGAGTTCAAAGGGCTGGACATTACATTTGGATATGGAAATGTTCAGTGTCTCAGGCCATGAAAAGGAAACCGCAGACACAGCCACAGCGACCAATAAAAGAACGTAATCATCCCGATAGGCCCTGGCCAAAGAAATGAATAGTGCGGCCGAGGGGATCTGGTAGCCGACAGAACGACTGCATTCCTCAGTCTGGCAACTTTCTGAAGAAAACGAGTGTGGTGCCTGTGTCAAGAGCAGCAGGGTCAGTAGAATAGGAGGTGTCTGTCCATAGACAAAGCGGGTTGGCGGCATGATGCACTCCTCAATCAGTCCTTTAACATTTTTAGACCCTGATCGTTCCAGAGAGTTCAATGGCTATCGAACATCATGCAATGATCCCGATTCATGCCGCCAGCCTGGATACAGTTAACAAGCCTCTACTTTTCAATAACCACGAGGTGTCTCGTGCTGTCTCCATTTGAAAAACTTTCCGTAACACAAACCCAGAACATCTCCAATAGTGACCCAATGGAACCATCCGGTGCATCTGCCGACCTGTGCTACAGCAAAATAGGATGCCACCGTACCTAGCAGAGCAGCCGCGCCGTAACCAACCCATAATCCGGCTTCAGCAGCGGTGCTTTTCCAGTTCTGGCAGCTGCCAGTCAACTCGTCAAGATAAGATCGGGTTGTGTCACAGGCAGGCCGTGTAAGTGTCGAAATATAATACTTGGGATAGATATATTGCCATTCCGAGCCAGTGACTGTGCAGGGTAATGTCTCTGAGCCGGTATCCTGAATGCTTTCCTGACTCTTTAGTAAAGCAGTGCGGATTGCTTCACGGCCAAGACATTTTTTCATGGCCTGAATATCAAGCCGTGAAGCCTTGTCGAATTTAGTTGTAAAAATGGTACGTTCCCACTGAAACACAGTTTCTCCTGTTGACGCATTAAGCGCACAACCACCGATGCAGTCAAACGGATGGTTTTTACAGACCTCTTCACCGTTCGGACAGGAAGCATCGAACATAATGCCATTGATGTTTCTTTCTGCAACCGGGTTTGCTGCAACCAAAGCAGAAGAGAGGCCCACAGAAATTAAAATAAAGCTGTTGCTCAGGAGATTGACCATCACTATTTTTTACTCCAATTGAAAAAAAGCGCAGAGATGCACTGGCATCTCTCATTAAGGCTGCTTAAAAATGGCATAAAATCAGCGACATTCAATTTTGAAGTGATTCCATCTGCTCCTTAAGACGCTCCTGAACATCTTCTGGCCACTGATCGACATAGGCCCTGATAAAGCTAGTCTTTGATATTCCTCTTCCCTTCATCTCTGCGAACAGTTGACATCAGATTCCTGTTTTCCTGTTAGTTATGCTTACGTCAATGTTCTGAACTTTCAATCCAAGAACCACTCTGATTTATTTGAGGTCATCGCTGT
Source organism: Endozoicomonas sp. SESOKO3 (assembly GCF_024606255.1). Taxonomy (NCBI): domain Bacteria; kingdom Pseudomonadati; phylum Pseudomonadota; class Gammaproteobacteria; order Oceanospirillales; family Endozoicomonadaceae; genus Endozoicomonas; species Endozoicomonas sp. SESOKO3. The sequence goes on along the minus strand of NZ_JAHHPR010000700.1, from coordinate 1,866 downwards.
TGAATGCCCTTCAACCCGATATTCTTGTAATCAAGGATAATACCCACTTAATAGAAGAAGCTTAATATGATTAACTCGGATCACACTATCGGCGCAGTTGGAGGTTCAAACCCAACCACGTCACAACCTGTTCAACCTCAATCGCAAGAGACTGGAGAAGGTGCTCGTTTCGGTAGGACTGTCAGTACTGGTGATAGCAACAATATAGTTTCAGTAAGAACACCCAACTTATCTCATTCTCAAACGGTCAGATCAGCCACTTTAAGCCCTGATGGCAGATTTGTGAAAGTTGATAATGTCGATGAAAAAGCGATACTTTCCAATATCACGTCACCCAATTCAGTGTCCCCTCATGACGTTAGCAGCAAAGGTACGCAGTGGGCCGCCGACGAAGCGGACCTGAAAGTCTGGCAAGAAGGCCGTTCAACAAAGCCACGAAAAATGAAAAAAAAGAAGAAGTGCTCAGGTTCTGCTGACAAGCCTTTTTCAGGCGTTTCTCTCGTTGCATCCCGATACCATGGCAACCCGAACTACCATACCGTTCAGGGTCAGCAGGTCATGGATAAGAACCCGGAGTCCCGATATTGCCAGCGCTCAACCGGGGCCTCTGCATCACCTGATGTGCCTGCCACAGATGATGATTCCTGGAGTTTCCAGTTATCTGCCGGGCCAGAGTCGGGCAAGGTATATCTGACTCGCCCGAAGTTCAGGCCTCTATACATGACGCCACTGGTTGATATTGGAGCCAATCTCGTTAAAGACAGCTTTAACTTGCCCCGGGTTATTGCAGAAGCTTCCCGGGCAGGGGTTGGTAGCATCATGGTAACGGGCACTTCCATTTCTGCGTCGAAAAAGGCTCAGAAACTGGTGGATCAATGGTCGGAGCCATCGGCGAAAGCCACTGAAGCTTGTGGATTTTCAGATTCCCCCCCATGCTCTTTGTACTATACAGTGGGATGCCACCCACACCACGCCAAGAATTTCCACCGGGATGGTGGCATACGGGAAATGAGAGAAATACTTGAACAAGGGGATCGTCACTGCATTGCGGTGGGTGAGTGTGGATTGGATTACGATCGCAAATGGTCGTCTCCTGAAGTGCAACGGACCGTGTTCAGGAAACAGTTGGCGCTGGCTGCAGAGCTGAAAAAACCACTGTTTTTGCATGAGCGGCTTGCCCATGATGACTTCATGGGTATTCTGGCAGACTACATAAATCAGTTGCCTTCACCAGCCATGGCTTGCGTTCACTGCTTCACCGGTAACAGTGAGCAACTGCAGGCCTATCTTGATCTGGGCTGTTCCATCGGAATTACCGGTTGGATCGGCGACAAGCGTAACAAAGATCTGGTTAAGGCACTGCGCTCTGTCAGTTGGGAGACTCTGCGTGAGCGCCTGATGGTTGAGACCGATGCACCGTTTTTAGAGCCTTATCTGGTCATGCCACCGCGGTTAGAGCATCGTCGGGGTGGCAAAAGAGAAAATGATAATGAACCGGCTAATCTGCCCTATGTGATCCATGCGCTGAGCCAGGTGCTTAGAGTGGATGGCGAAGAGATTGCCGCTGCAACCACCGACAATGCCAGACGTATATTCTCGCTCGGTGACTGAGGCAGTATTGGTATCCCGCCTGCAATGAGTCGGATTATTGACAACCTCCCCGCCGTAAAGATTGTCTGGGCGACCCCGTCTGGGCGACCCCGTCTGGGCGACCCCGTCTGGGCGACCCCGATAAAAACACGGGCAGAAAGCGGGAGGTATTTTACTTTTCCTGTCAGGTAGCGTAATCGCTATAAACACCTGACGGAGTCGTTAACCCGCCGCAGGTGATAGACCGATGGACGTGAACATTGCACTTCAGATCAT
>NZ_JAHHPR010000699.1:0-1352 GCF_024606255.1 Endozoicomonas sp. SESOKO3 | reverse complement strand
GATCATATTGTTGAAACTCAACTGAAGGGAACCCTGAAGGTCTTACAAGGTGAGCGTTCTGCCTATTATGCGACCCTTGTCATATTGGCATCGGGGGCAAAGCCCAACCTGCCGACGATTCTGGAGCCCTACAAAGGTAATGGGGTATTTACCTGTACCGACTGTGACGGTCCCAGGTTTGCAGAAAAAGATGTTCTGGTGGTGGGTGGAGGAGCCTCAGCCATTGAACAAGCTATCAGCTTGCTCAGCCTCAATGCCAATAAGGTCCATCTTGCTGTACAAGGCAGTAGCTTCAAGGCAGAAAGTATCATGATTGATCTTCTCTACAATGCACTGGAGAGAAGAAAGAAGGCTCTTTTTCTCTATTTCGAACATAATCTGGAGTCCATTTACATCAATCAGAATGGCTTGCTCAATGCCAGTACATTGAGTTTTGAGGGCGGCAGGCGCAGGCTGAGTCTTCCTGTTTCAGGTGTATTCTCAGCCATTGGGCAGAAGCCTCAATCCGGTATCTACCCTGATATTTGTCTGAATAACAAGGACTATATCCAACGCTATGATTTCAACCAAACTCCATGGTCTCAGCCCTTGATGAAGAGCAACATGCTCACACTCGGTTCTGTTGATAGCCCCTTTGTTACTCTCCTGATGGCTGCGGCCAGGGGAACAACCTCTGCCCAGTGGCTGAATAAAACGGTGACAAAAAGTGTTTGGTCGAAAAGGAGGGTCGCTATCCTTGGCGCAGGGATTGGGGGGAAAACCGCTGCTTTATACGCCAGCCGATCCGGGTTTGATGTTGTTCTCATTGATACCCGAAACAGAAAGCCGTTGAAAAGCTTCTGGCCAGTCCCTGACACTGAATCCAGCCTGCTTATAAGTCTGGATAAGCAGCTCCTCAGGTTATCCGTTTCTACAATAACGGCAGATACCATTACCTTGATGCCTCTGGAAAATCTCTACCGCGTTCAGGCTGATAACCGTTCCATCATGGTGGACGGCGTCATTGCCAATACACTGGAATACTCGCCGGAGGATCTGGGAATTGGCTCAATAGCGCCCGAGAGTCTGGATAACGAATACCGTTGGAGCCACACCTGTCAGAGCGGCGTTTTGACTGCAGGGGATGTTGCTGTCCATCACGATCTACCCAGACAAGCTATAACGGCCTCTTATTCTGGCTATCTTGCCGGCCTGAGGGCACTGGAGGAAATCCTGATGATGGAAGCGCAGGAAGCACTTCTCAATAGACCCTGAGCAACAAGCATCCAGCCTGTTCATTATTTGTTGTGGAGAAAGGCAAAGAAAATGCATGGGTGGGCGGCATTTTTGTTAGTTGTGCTTAACGACATGTT
>NZ_JAHHPR010000698.1:0-2713 GCF_024606255.1 Endozoicomonas sp. SESOKO3 | reverse complement strand
GCTGATAGGAAAAAGCGCCATCCAATTATCGGCGAAAACCACATCCCGGTTGGCCAGGTTTGTTCCCTTCGTGGGAACCTTCGTTGCCGTGGCGGCAGGCGTCGCTTCCATGGCCGCCAATGGCATGGCTGCAAAGGATGCTGCTGAGGCAGGCAATGAAGACCAGGTGATTTTTTATGCAGTGATGGCTGCACTGGACGCCATTACTGTTGTGATGGATGCGGTCAGTGGCGCTTTGGAAGTCACGCTGGTTCTGGCACCGGTCGCTTTTGTGTTGGATTTACTTTCCACCCTGCTTGGAGTGGTTCAGACCATCATCGGGCTTTTTGCCCCGCCCACCAATGCCCGCCAGGACTTTGATGCCCTGATAGCCAGTGAGGGGTTTAAAGAGTATATCGATAAGATGGCCGGGGATGCGGCAGAGGAAGGCTATAGCCGATTTGCCTGGAGGGAAACGGGAGAGCAGCATCTCAAAGATCGTTATAAAGAATATGAAGATGATTTGCGAACTATACGGCATCAGGTCATCAGGGATTTGGAGAGCAGCGGTAAAAAAGGCATCAAAATCTGGGATATGGATGCACTGTCTGACCGGCTGGTGGCGGACACCACGGATAAAGACGACTATGTGGTAGCAAAAGGCAACAAAGCCGTTTATGGACTGGGAGGCGACGACAATATTTTTCTGGAGATGCACCGGGGGAAAGCCTATGGTGGCGCTGGTGATGACAGGCTGGTGGGAGGAGAGGAACAGTGGGGTGGTGGCGGGGATGACAGTCTTGAGCATGCTCTCGGTGAAGTGATTCAGCGGGGAGGGGAAGGTGATGATGACATTCGTCCTGGTACCGGATTTGCTGATATTGACGGTAATACCGGTGTTGACACTGTGAAATTGCCCAGCCCTGTGTTTGAGACCCGTTTCAGGGGAATGAACCAGGTGCAATGCCTGAAAACTGATTTAGCGTCACGGAAAATTAATGCTTTCTATAGGTTGCGATATAGCGTTCTCTCCTGCAAGGAAAAAGCAATCTTTCGTTCACCTGATGTGGTTGCCAAGTTCAATCAGGATAAGCTGAAAACGTGGCTGGGTGAAATTCCCTACCTGTTTGAAGTCGATCTCTCAAAACAAACGTTCACCAACCAGCTGATTGAACTGTTGAAGCAGCAGGGCGATGACTTCAGTATCTTGAAGGATCTGTATGGTTTGAGCAAAGGTAGCCTGCGGGTTAAGGGTAAGGATCATAACGATAAGGAAGTAGATATTAACTTTATCAATTATGCGGGCGGCCCAACGGCGTTTCTGGTGCATGATTATTCTTATCTGAAAAAATGTGCAGGCAAAACGTACACATCCCGAAGTGACTCAGGTTGCCCTGATGATGATGATGTGGTGCCGGCCAGCAAACTAACGGACTCTGATACTGACATTCAGGCTTTCAACCAAATCCCCGCATTAGAACGTTATAAAGTGGGCGATGTTGTGATCGGCATTCTTTCCAGAAAAAAAGTTGAGCACTTTAACGGTGGACATTACAAAAAGCTTTATAAGGCGCAGGCGGATGATAAAACCTATGCCCTGAATGCGGATAAGCATCGTCATTATTCTTTTAATAGCCTGAGGGTTGATGCAATAGGACGACATTTTGGGAAGGTGAATGATAAAAAAATGCCCGGTGGCGGTTGTCAGTTGCTGGCAAAAAAGACCCGTTGTGCAAAAAAATCAGCAACAACGACTCATGAAAATTGCTGTGTTGATTATGAAGTGAAGGGCATTGATTACATTAAAAACAAAGATGTGCACAACGGGGTTCTGTATATACATACCAAGGGGTTCACGCAGGGGCAGAGCCGTTCAATGAGTATGTACTTTTTGAGTGATGATAATGATTTCCTGATTAAGTTTGATTATAAACAGCTGCTTAAGTTTGCCAATATTGAAACCTCAGTCGATAAGAGCAGTGGGGTGCGTCACACCCACCTTAATAACCCGGTGGTTCGATTTTACGCGGGTCTTATGGATTTTATTGGAACCCACGGGGTCGTCAAAAATATTGAAAACGTGATTGGCAGTGCTTACAGCACCAAAATAATCGGAGATGACCAGAACAATTTGATAGTAGGTCAAAGTGGCCGTAATTTCTTCAAGGGATTATCTGGCAATGACCGGTTTGTGACCGGAAGTGAGTTTGATGAGGTCTATGGCGGAGCCGGGCGGGATACGATCTCTATTGAAGCCTCAGAGAAAAGCCGTAAATACGTCGATGGCGGCCCTGATGTTGACAGGGTCTCATACGCCCGAAGTAAACAGGGTTTGACCATTGACCTTACCCGAAATAGAAGTCAATTGTCGGATAAAAACGGGGGAGATGTGTATGTCAATGTCGAAGTCTTCGAGGGAACCGATTATGACGATATCATAAAGGGGAATGATGAAAGCACTACCTTTATTCCCAGGGCTGGCCATAACCTGGTGTATACCCGCGGGGGTAATGACACTGTACTGGCTGATGGTGGGCGCACGGAAATCCGGTTGGATAAAGGCAGTAATAAGGTTTTCCTGAAGGCTGGGAATCATATTGTCGAGGGTGGCACAGGCGATGATGAAATTTATTTTTCGGATACCACTCACACCCAGCATCGGATTCAGGGCGGAGGAGGCAATAATCGGCTCATCAGTGATCTGCGGCCCCGTGTTACTTTGAAATTCAAGCAA
>NZ_JAHHPR010000697.1:0-11374 GCF_024606255.1 Endozoicomonas sp. SESOKO3 | reverse complement strand
GTTATAATCTGTGCCTTCCGTGTGTAACTTCTGATACTCCTCTTTTACTGTCTCTAAAGCATAGCCTCCGGTATCCCAATCGTCTTGAAACTCGGCGCCCTTGTTTTGTTGGTAAAGAAGGTTTGCCTGAGCAATGATGCCGGCGGTATTCAGTGTCAAGATAGTCAGTGAATTCCAGATGCCTGTTTGGTGAAACGAAATACCCAGAGCGAGTGCCATAACGTAGTAAATGGTGTATTCAGAGGCACCGGCTGCACCGAATGCCAGAGGTGGAAGCAGGAGGAGCATGCCGGTATTTTTGCTCATATAATCGCTGATTCCACTATTGGTCAGGCCGGAATCTTTTTGTTCGGAGGCTTGAGCATTCCTGGAGTCCATGAAAACCTCTTTTGCGTTCTCCATGGCGATAGTTCGGTAAAGGAACTGATTGTCGCCCCTGGCGAATGTCTCGAACGACGCGTGAGTCTTGGTAACAGCATCTGCGATCTTCCGGAAGAACTCATGATCGCTTTCGGTCGGAGTAGGGTGATTGCCAATTTTGGCTATCTGCATGATCTTTGTGATCTCGCCGGTGCAGACGACTTTTGGAAGTGTGGGGTAATCAGACACCGTCTCTTGTACGATTGCAGCAGCCTCGACGGGGTTTATTTTGTAGGCGAATTTGGCTATTCCCATCTCGGTAATTACCTCAGTCGATGTGCCTTTTGGGGCGCAAAATACCAAAGTGAATTCCTGTGGAGCGGGCGTCGCATAAGAGAGCGTTGCTGTCAGGCAGCTGAAAGCGAGCAAGAGTAACGAATAAACATACCGCATGATTAAGATCCTCGTTGAGAGGGGGTAGAAAGAAACAATGCGGAAGTATAGTTGTGAATTTAAAGTTTCAATTTGTAAAGGCATAAAAAAAGCCGGTAAAAAACCGGCCTTTTTGTAATGCCCTTGCTACGCGGGGCTAACAATTATGCAGACAGAGCTTTGATCTGTGCATTCAGGCGGCTCTTGTGACGAGCAGCCTTGTTTTTGTGGATGATGCCTTTGTCGGCCATGCGGTCGATCACTGGCACAGCCGCGATGTATTCAGTTTTAGCCAGTTCAATGTCTTTGGCTTCGATGGCGCGAACTACTTTCTTGATGGAAGTACGAACCATGGAGCGCAGGGAAGCATTGTGATTACGACGCTTCTCAGCCTGACGGGCGCGCTTCTTGGCGGATGGAGAGTTAGCCATTTGTGGTGCTCCTAAGAATCTTGATTAACCGTTTGCACTGTCTTTAAACAGGGCTGCTTCGGGCACCCTGTTGGGAGTATGGTGTTTGCCGCGTCACCGACGAATCCCCCGGGCAAGGGCTTCACCAGTGCCATACCCATACAGTCGAGTCGCGGAATCATGCCTATTTGAACAAGGGTTGTCAATAAGGCTTCTTGACGCTTTGGCACGCAAACCCGCATCATGCTGTTATTAACTTTGACAACTCAGTACTATCGCCAGTTTTTGATCGTTTGAGCAACCTGAATGTCCATAGAGAACCTATCAGAGAGCCCTCAGAAGAGTGAAGATGAGGATAAAACGCCCGGTTTGTTGAGATCGAGTGTGGTTGTGGGAATGATGACCATGCTTTCCAGAGTGTTGGGGTTGGCCAGAGATGTAGTCATTGCAGGGTACTTTGGTTCTACTTCGTCAGCAGATGCATTCTTTGTAGCCTTCAAGATTCCAAATTTTCTTCGTCGGCTGTTTGCTGAGGGCGCTTTTTCCCAGGCATTTGTACCAGTGTTGTCAGAGTATCGTAGTAAACGCAGCTTTGAAGAGGTGCGCTATCTGCTCAGTCGGGTCAGTGGTACCCTGACGGTTTTGCTGCTGCTGGTGACTCTGGTCTGTATGCTGGCCTCTCCCCTTTTAATCCGCCTGTTTGCTCCGGGTTTTGTTGATTACCCTGAAAAGCTGCTGCTGGCTGAAGAGATGCTGAGGATTACTTTTCCCTATCTTTTGCTGATATCGCTGACTGCTCTGGCGGGCTCCATACTGAATAGTTACAACCGGTTTGCGGTACCTGCCTTTACCCCGGTCCTGCTGAATCTCAGTCTGATTGGCTCAACTGTCTTCCTGTCACAATGGTTTGATGAGCCTGTCATGGCTCTGGCCTGGGGGGTTGTGATTGCCGGTGTGTCACAGTTGTTGCTGCAAATTCCTTTTTTACTGCAGATTCACCTGCTGCCTGCCCCCGGGTGGGGACATAAGCACGAAGGTGTGAGGCGAATCGTAAAACTGATGATTCCGGCGTTATTCGGGGTATCCGTCAGTCAGATCAACTTGTTGCTGGATACGGTGCTGGCATCTTTTCTGGAAACCGGAAGTGTTTCCTGGCTTTATTACTCTGACCGCCTGTCAGAACTGCCGCTGGGTGTTTTTGGTATCGCCATTGCCACAGTGATTCTTCCGAGCCTCTCTCGCAAGCATGCTGATGACGCCGGAGATCAGTTTTCCAAAACCCTGGATTGGGCTATTCGTCTTGTCCTGTTGATTGGCGTTCCAGCGGGCATTGCGCTGTTCATATTGTCAGAGCCTCTGCTGGCAACATTATTTGATTACGGTGAGATGCAGAACCGGGATGTGGTGATGGCGGGTATGAGTCTGCGGGCTTATTCTCTGGGTTTGATCGCCTTTATGTTGATCAAGGTGCTTGCGCCAGGCTACTTTGCCCGTCAGGATACCAAGACTCCGGTCAAGATTGCCATTATCGCGATGGTGGCCAATATGGCTCTTAATCTGATGTTGGTTTTCTGGCTGAAACATGCTGGTCTGGCTCTGGCTACCACTTTGTCTGCCTTCTTGAATGCCGGGTTATTGTTGTGGGGGTTAAAACGTTCCGGAGTATTCACTCCTGAATCGGGGTGGTGGTTATTCTGTGGGCGTCTGATCTTTGCCAATCTTGCAATGGCGCTGCTATTGGTCTGGATGGCGGGGGAGGCTGTCTGGTGGTTGGATGCCACGCTCTGGCAGAGAGTGTCTGAAATGGCGAAAGTGGTTGGTGCCGGACTTGCTGTTTACGCAGCGGCACTCTTGGTCATGGGATTGCGCCCTGCTCAATTCAGACATTAAAGACCAGGGTCCGGCGGACAGCTTGTTATTGTCTGCCAGATTTCCTTTTAGCAGTTTCATGAGCGAAATATTCAATCCCGGAAAAAAGAGCAGCGATTTGATGAATATGGCTCTTAAGTCCATAACGCACCTGAGATATAATCCCTGCCTTTGCCAGCCTAACAGAGAATAAACCGCCCAATGCAGTTGATTCGCGGAATGCACAATATCAGACCGGAGCATCGCGCCTGTGTTGCGACTATTGGTAATTTTGATGGTGTTCATCTGGGGCACCGCACTATCCTGGAGACACTGCGGCAGCAAGCCTTCGAGTTGGGCGTCAGGGTCTGCGTGATCACTTTTGAACCTCAGCCCCGGGAATATTTTCAGGGCGGTCAGGCGCCGCCGAGGCTTTCCAACCTGAGAGAAAAACTGACGCTTCTGGAAGAGGCCGGTGTTGAACAGGTATTGTGCCTGCCTTTTAATCAGAAGCTGCAAAACCTTACGCCAGATGATTTTGTTATGAAGGTGCTGGTGGATGGGCTGGACATACGCTACCTGATAGTGGGAGATGATTTCCGTTACGGACTGAAACGGCAGGGAAATTTTGCGCACCTGAGAAAGATGGGCGATCAGTTCGGGTTTGAGGTGTGCGATACCCGAACGGTATCCATGGATATGGATCGTATCAGTAGTACCCGGATCCGTCAGCAGTTGGCGAATGTGAGTCTGAGTGCAGCAGAAAAATTGTTAGGGCGTCCCTTCACCATGATGGGGCGTGTTATCAAAGGTCGGCAGCTGGGTAGGCAGCTGGGTTTTCCAACAGCCAATATACGTGTCTGCAGGCGGACGCTGCCCATACAGGGAGTGTTTGCAGTCAGGGTGTTGTTCGATGGCCGAAGCCACGATGCGGTAGCGAATCTGGGTGTCAGGCCCACATTGGAGGCTAAGCGTGCCATGCTGGAGGTGCATCTTCTGGATTACCAGGGAGACCTTTATGGCCACACTCTGCGGGTTGAGTTTATTAAGAAAATCCGTGATGAGAAAAAGTTTGAATCGCTGGATGCCCTCAAGGCAGCGATTACCGATGATGTAAAAGCAGCAAGAAGCTTCTTTCATCAATAAGCCAGATTGAAAAACCTGTTTCATGAACGCTTAGATGGAACAGGTCGTGAGAAGATTGCCGGGAACGTCGTTCGGAACCTCCGAACGAGTTTCTTAAAACAGTTTGGGATGACGATTGATGGGCATGTGTGTCTGGCCCGCAAGACGTGTGATGATGAGATCCAACTATGACCGACTATAAGCATACATTGAACTTGCCGGAGACTGATTTCCCAATGCGTGGAAATCTGGCCAAGCGTGAGCCTGAAATGCTCAAGCGCTGGTACGACGAGGCGCTTTATGAAGAAATTCGCAAGGTATCTGAAGGTCGTGAAAAGTTCATTCTGCATGATGGCCCTCCTTATGCCAATGGCGATATTCATATCGGTCACGCGGTCAATAAAATCATTAAGGACATGATCATCAAGTCCAAAACCCTGAGCGGTTTTGATGCGCCCTATGTGCCGGGCTGGGACTGCCACGGTCTGCCGATTGAGCACAAAGTGGAAGGTATGCTGGGCAAAGCGGGTGATAAGGTTGATTTTAAAACTTTCCGTGCCAAATGCCGTGATTACGCCAGCAAACAGGTTAATGGTCAACGTGAAGACTTTAAGCGCATGGGCATTCTGGGTGCCTGGGATAAGCCCTATCTGACCATGGATTTCCAGACCGAAGCCGACATAATTCGAGCCCTGGGTAAAATAGCCGACAACGGTCATCTGGTGAAAGGTTATAAGCCTGTTTACTGGAGTGTGGCCGGAGGTTCTGCATTGGCTGAGGCTGAAGTGGAATACCAGGAAAAAACGTCCACCCAGATTGATGTGCGTTATGCCGCTCTTGATGATGCTGACCTGCTGTCTGCATTTGATTTTGACAGTGAAGAGCAAGGTGAAGGGGAGGTAGCTGTTGTCATCTGGACAACAACGCCATGGACTTTGCCATCTTCTCAGGCGGTGACACTGGGAGCTGAATTGGGTTATGCCCTGATTCAGTGTCAGGTAAACGGTCAGCCTGCACGACTGATTCTTGGCGAGCAGTTGGTTGAGTCAGCCATGCAGCGTTATGGCATTGAAGACTACACCATGATTGCCCGTAGCCCGGGCGTCCGGTTGGAAGGCAAAAAAGTTGCCCACCCATTCTACAAGCGTGAAATCCCACTGATCCTGGGTGATCACGTCACAACCGACGCTGGTACCGGCTGTGTTCATACTGCACCTGACCACGGTGTGGATGACTTTAATGTTGGTAAAAAATACGGCATTGGCACTCTGAACTACCTGGATGATGCCGGTGTTTATCGCAGCCACGTTGAACAGTTTGCTGGTGAACACGTTTACAAGGTTGATCCAAAGGTTGTCGAAGCGGTCGAAGGTAATGGTCGTTTGCTGGCTCAGGCCAAAATGGTGCACAGCTATCCACACTGCTGGAGAACCAAAACGCCTTTGATTTTCCGGGCTACACCTCAATGGTTTATCAGCATGGAAAAAGAAGGTCTGCTGAATACCGCCATGAAGTCACTGGATAACGTCAAGTTCACTCCGGACTGGGGCCGTAACCGTATGGAGTCCATGCTGGGTCAGAGCCCCGACTGGTGTATTTCTCGTCAGCGTACCTGGGGGGTGCCCATTGCTCTGTTTATTCACAAGGAAACCGAAGAGCTGCACCCGGATACTTCTGCCCTGATTGAAAAAGTGGCCTTGAAAGTCGAGCGTGAAGGTATGGATGCCTGGTTTGATCTGGAGCTTTCTGACCTCTTAACAGCGGAAGACGCTGAACATTACGTGAAGGTGACAGACACTCTGGACGTCTGGTTTGATTCCGGCGTCACTCATTATTCTGTGCTGGATCGTCGCAAGGGCCTGCATTCACCTGCAGATATTTATGTAGAGGGTTCTGACCAGCATCGTGGCTGGTTCCAGTCATCCCTGAAGACCGGTATTGCTACCAAAGGAGTGCCTCCCTATAAGCAGCTCCTGACTCATGGTTTCACGGTGGATGCCAATGGTCGCAAGATGTCCAAGTCTCTGGGTAATGTCATTGCTCCCCAGAAGGTATTCAAGTCACTGGGCGCCGATATTCTGCGCCTCTGGGTCTCTGCAACTGACTACACCGCAGAAATGACCGTATCTGATGAAATTCTCAAGCGTACGGCAGACAGCTATCGTCGTATTCGAAACACGGCTCGTTTTCTGCTATCTAACCTGAACGGTTTTAACCCTGAAACTGACACTGTGGCCCGGGACGATATGCTGTCTCTGGATCGCTGGGCAGTGGATCGAGCCATGAAATTGCAGGAAGAAGTCATTGACGCTTATGACAGCTACAATTTTCTGAATGTTTACCAGAAAGTCCATAATTTCTGCTCTCTGGATCTGGGCGGTTTCTATCTGGATATTATCAAGGATCGTCAATATACAACGCAGTCAGATAGTCTGGCGCGTCGAAGCTGTCAGACCGCTATGTTCCATATCGTTGAAGCGTTTGCCCGTTGGATAGCGCCTATCACCAGTTTTACAGCTGATGAGATCTGGCAGGCTATTCCTGGTCTGCGCAGCAAGTCTGTTCTGCTGGAAACCTGGTATGAAAACCTGATAAGTCTTGAGGGTGATGAGTTGGGTGCTGAATACTGGAACTCCGTCATGACCGTGAAACACGCTGTTAACAAGGCTCTTGAAGATGCTCGAAAAGGTGACCGTAATGAAAGTGTGATCGGTGGCGGACTTGAAGCAGAAATAACCTTGTTTGCCAATGAAGAACTGCTCGAAACACTGGGCAAGCTTGGCGATGAACTGCGCTTTGTCCTGATTACTTCCAAGGCTGAACTGAAGCCTCTTTGTGAAGCTATTAATGCCGTGGATACCGATGTTGATGGTCTGAAGGTGGCTGTTCGCAAGTCAGAGCATGAGAAGTGTGTTCGTTGCTGGCACCGTCGTGAAGACGTTGGCACTATCGAAGCTCACAAAACACTCTGTGGCCGTTGTGTTGATAATGTTGATGGTGAAGGTGAAGTAAGGAAGTTTGCCTGATTGATCATCATGAGTCAGAAATGCCCGATACAGTTCGGGCATTTTTTCACTCACTGGTGCTCCATTTTTTGACTGCAAGAACAGTCAACCAGAGAAGGAATACTAAGTTCCTCGAGTTATAGGCTTAGAGCTTTATCTTATATTTCGGTTTGTAACCATATCGACGTTTATACGACTCGGCATAAGATTTAACTGGGACTCACTAAGACAGATTAAAAGGGCCTCAACGGTATGAGAAAAAATTCCTGGGGAATGCTCCACTGGTTGTGGATCAGTGGAGTGGTTCTGATTCTGGATCAGCTGGTCAAGCATCGGGTAGTGGACAGTTTATATCTTTATGAGCAGGTGCCTGTCATCCCATCCTTTTTCTCACTGACTCTGGCCTATAATACCGGCGCTGCTTTTAGTTTTCTGAGTGATCAAGGGGGCTGGCAACGGTGGTTTTTTGTGGGAGTGGCATCGGTTGTCAGTCTGATGCTGGTCATCTGGCTTGCCCGAATGAAAAAAGATGAAAGATGGCAGGCATGTTCCATGGCTCTGATACTGGGAGGTGCACTGGGCAATCTTTATGACCGGTTCATGAATGGTTACGTCGTGGATTTCTTGCTGGTGTATTATGACGGCTGGTATTTTCCATCCTTCAATCTGGCGGATATGGCCATTACCTCCGGTGCTGCGATGTTGATTCTGGATATTTTCCGGCCTCAACACAACAGTCATAGCTGAAATTATATCGGACTGTGAGGCACCCGGAACCTCTTGGCTGACGGTTGCCATTGTCTGTGTATGAATGGATTTTTCGAAAGCGGGTATAGAAAAACAATGTCTGATGTTGTGGTAGGACCAGGAAAGCAGGTAACGCTGCACTTCGCCCTGAAACTGGAGGACGGGCAGGTGGTAGACAGTAATTTTGATGGCCAGCCTGCCACTTTTGTCGTGGGGGATGGAAACCTGCCTCAGGGTTTTGAGCAGGTGATCTATGGTCTGTCCGAGGGCGATCAGGGCAGTTTCAGAATTCCTCCTGCCGGTGCTTTTGGCATGCCCAATCCTGAAAATATCAGGGAATTTGCCAGGGACAGTTTCTCTGGTGACATGGCGTTGCAGGAGGGCTTGGTCGTTTCTTTTGCCGATGCGGCCAACTCTGAGCTGGCTGGCGTTATTACAGGTTTGACAGACAGTCATGTTCAGGTGGACTTCAATCATCCACTGGCAGGTAAAGAACTGTTGTTTGAAGTGAACGTTCTGAACATCACTCAAGCGGCTAATACACCAGAAACTCATACACTAGATAAAGAGTGCTGAGGTATGAAAATCAGGCTGGCAAATCCCCGGGGATTCTGTGCAGGCGTTGACCGGGCTATCGACATTGTAAACCGGGCTCTGGATGTTTTTGAGCCTCCTATTTATGTGCGTCACGAAGTTGTTCACAACAAGTTTGTGGTCGAAAATCTCAAAGAGCGTGGTGCCATATTTGTCGAGGAGCTTCATCAGATACCGGATGATTCTATCGTTATTTTCAGTGCTCACGGTGTTTCCAAAGCGGTCGAAGCAGAAGCTGACCGTCGAGGTCTGAAAGTCTTTGATGCATCCTGTCCTCTGGTCAAAAAAGTCCATATGGAAGTTGTGCGGTACTCCCGTGACGGCATGGAGTGTATTCTGATTGGTCATGATGGTCATCCCGAGGTGGAAGGTACCATGGGCCAGTACGACGACGCTAATGGCGGGAAGATGTACCTCGTTGAAACAGAAGACGATGTTCAAAAACTGGCAGTGAAAGATCCGAAACATCTTGCTTACGTGACTCAGACGACACTGTCCATGGACGATACTGCGAGGGTGATTGATGCTCTGAGAGTCAGGTTCCCTGAAATTAACGGACCACGTAAAGACGATATCTGCTACGCCACTCAAAATCGTCAGGATGCTGTGAAGGCTCTGGCGTCGGAATGCGATACAGTCTTTGTGGTAGGTTCTGTGAACAGTTCCAATTCCAATCGCCTCAGGGAGTTGGCAGAAAGAACAGGTGCATCAGCTTACCTGGTTGATGGTGCTGATGATATTCAGCCTGAGTGGCTGGAAGGTAAACAAACTCTGGGTATTACCGCAGGTGCTTCCGCTCCCGAAGTGCTGGTGAAAGGTGTTATCAACCGACTGATTGAATTAGGCGCTGAAGAGCCGAAAGAGCTTGAGGGTGAAGAAGAGAATATTGTTTTCACTATGCCCAAAGAACTTCGGATCGTAGAAGTTTGATTTCTAAATGCTTAACTGAATCCTGATTGCTCTGGTACAGCCTTTGCTTATAAATAACCTGTGAATAGTTATCTTTTCAGGGAAGAGAATGTTGCAGGTTATGGATTCAGTGTTGTTGATTGGAGACCGTTCGTCTCGACTATCTGTTTTGAACCGCGCACTGAATGAGTTTGGTTATGAAGTCATTGAGCGACAAGAACAGAATGAGGACCTGCTGACCCTTGTCTCCAGCCTCTTGCCCGATATTCTGGTGATTGGTCTGGATAAACCTGCCCCTTCGCTTTTGGAAAAGCTCGCTTTGATCAGTAAGGCTTCTCCACTTCCTGTCGTCATGTTTGTAGAGCAAACCACCGAGAATATTGTCCAGCAAGCTATTCGATCCGGTGTTAATGCCTACATCGTGGCTGACCTTCAGCCACAACGCCTCAAAACTATTATTGACGTAGCCGTTGCCCGCTTTCAGGAATACCAGTCATTGAAAGATGAGCTGGTGCAGACCCGGAGTCGTCTGGAAGATCGAAAGATATTGGACAGGGCTAAGGGTTTGCTGATGACCAGGCAAGGGATTAGTGAAGACCTGGCATATAAAAAGTTAAGAAAGATGGCTATGGATAACGGCAAAACTGTGGCGGCTGTGGCCAGAAATGTCATTGATGTTTTCAACATGTTAGAAGAAAAAACGTCATGATCGGAAGGTTGCACGTTGTTGGTGCGCATTTTCACTGCGATGCACCAAGCTGAAATAAAATGAAAGAAAATTCAAAAAATAAGCATAGTTAGAGACTGAAAATAGTTGGCATGAAGAATGCTTAAAGTCAGCTACAACAATAAAAAATGTTCCTGTCAAGGGTGGCGGGAACAGACATTCACAACAAAGGCGTTGTGAAAGAGAGCAAAGGCGCTCACCGCTGTCTGGAAGAATTTCCAAGGCGCGGTGGGCGCTTTTTTTTACATGGATGTACCGTGTCCCTGAAATGCAAGACGACAGGATGTGGTTGTCAGAGCGAAGCAGGCGCCATAGCCGAGGAGCCATTTTCAGGGAGCGGTGCAGAATAATAAATCTTTAGGTAGCAGGGCTGTGAGCTATCAGTAGAGATGTTGGGAGTAATGAATGAAGTGGTTTAAACCCTTAAAGTCGGTCGCACTGAGTGCTCTGATTAGCGTCAGTGGTCTTGTATCGATGCAGGCAAAGGCTGAGTTGGGCTATCCAGAAAAAGAAGAGCTGAGGTTTGGTTTCATCAAACTGACGGACATGGCTCCCATAGCCATCGCCTACGAAAAAGGTTACTTCGAAGATGAAGGTCTGTACGTCACGATTGAAGCTCAGGCAAACTGGAAGGTCTTGCTCGATGGTGTGATCGATGGACGACTCGATGGCGCGCACATGCTGGCCGGTCAGCCTATTGCTGCGACTATGGGTTATGGGACTAAAGCTGAAATTATCACTCCGTTTTCCATGGATCTGAATGGTAATGGTATCACCGTTTCCAATGAAATCTGGAAACAGATGAAGCCAAATATTCCCAAGCGGGCAGACGGCAAGCCTCAACATCCTATCAAAGCCGATGCTCTGAAGCCGGTTGTGGAAAAGTACAAAGACGACGGCAAGCCATTCAACATGGGCATGGTCTTCCCGGTATCTACACACAACTATGAATTAAGGTACTGGTTGGCAGCAGGTGGCATTCACCCTGGATATTATGCTCCGCACAAGGGAGATACTTCGGGTCAGATTAATGCTGACGCACTGCTCTCTGTGACTCCACCACCCCAGATGCCAGCCACTATGGAAGCAGGCACTATCTATGGTTACTGCGTAGGTGAGCCCTGGAACCAGCAGGCTGTGTTCAAAAATATCGGTGTTCCTGTTGTTACGGATTATGAGATCTGGAAAGACAATCCTGAGAAAGTGTTCGGTATTAC
>NZ_JAHHPR010000696.1:0-1097 GCF_024606255.1 Endozoicomonas sp. SESOKO3 | reverse complement strand
GGTGATATAGTCATCGGCTCCGGTCTCGAGTCCCTGGATTTTGTGGTCTTCTTCACCTTTGGCCGTCAACATGACGATGGGGATTTCAGAAGTCAGCTCGTTGCGCTTTAGACGACGAGCCAGTTCTATGCCGGAGACATCGGGCAACATCCAGTCCAGCAGGATCAAATCTGGTTTGTTATCCACGATCAGAGAGTGCGCTTCTTTCGCATCAGCTGCCTCAAGACAATCATACCCTGCCATTTCCAGAGCAACAGTCACCATTTCGCGAATCGGTGCTTCGTCATCTACGATCAGAATGGTCTTTCCTGGCATTAATCTCTACCTGTTATCTGTCGATTCGATTTCGGCGGTGACTTTCTGGCATCTGTCAGCAGCAGCTCGTTGGGTCTTTACCGGAAGGGTAATGTCTTTTTGATCGCTCAGAGCTGTTTTGATCGCTCAGAGCTGCTTCTCGTTACTTTGATCAACCGCACTATACACCGGACATTACACCTTTGAAATGTTACAGACAGATGACACACCCCAGACTGCCACCAGACTCTGAAAACAAAAATATTGCTTAAGAGCTCGCAGGACATGGTTTTTAGCCATTTATGCCGGTACATACCACTAGGATTTCAAACCGCATTGCATATCAAAGATAGCTCACCACAAACCCGACAAAGACAATGGCTCCAGCCCAGTGGTTGTTAAGAAATGCCTTAAAGCAGGCCTCACGCTCACGACGACGAGTTAACCATTGCTGATAAACGAAAAGGGCTGCAACAGCGATCAGTGAGAGAAAGTACAGAACGCCCAACTCCAGCTGATGGCCTACCATGGCGAGAGTTAGCAGAGTAAGCACTTGCAGGCTACCTACGATCAGGTTATCCATCTCACCAAACAGAATAGCAGTGGACTTGATGCCTACTTTCAGATCATCGTCTCGATCCACCATGGCGTATTGAGTATCGTAAGCCACCGTCCAGAAAAGATTGGCCAGAAACATCAGCCAGACGATGTTTCCCAGGGCTCCGCTCTGAGCCGCAAAAGCCATGGGTATCGACCAACCAAAAGCAGCCCCCAGAACCACCTGAGGCAGATGAGTATGTCTT
>NZ_JAHHPR010000695.1:0-2903 GCF_024606255.1 Endozoicomonas sp. SESOKO3 | reverse complement strand
GAAACTTCAGTTATCGAAAGCTCTTGCCAAAATCATCAACGATCCGAGAGACACTGCCCGCTGCCTGCACAAAACGGAAACCGTCGTCAAACAGCGCCTATATGTTCTGGTTTTGGGCTACGAAGATCTGAATGATCACCAACAGCTTCGCTATGACTTGGCTCTGCAAACAGCTACAGATTCTGAGCATCAACTGGCCAGTCAATCAACGCTCTGCCGCTTTGAAAAGCACGCAAACGGGGAACAGGCTGTCCAGATGCATGAGATTCTCATTGAGCAGTTTCTTGCTTCATTCCGCAAGCCGCCCAAAAAAAATCTTGTTCCGGGGTGACAGCGGCTTTTGTCGGTCTCAGATATTAAGCTGGTGCGAGCGGAGCAACGTCGATTACATCGCAGGCATTGGCACAAATAGTCGATTAAATGCGTTGTCGCTGGATGTTCGACATCGGGCTGCCATGGGCTTCAAGGAAACCAGAGAGAAACAGCGTTGTTTCGCCACGCTCAGCTACGCAGCCAAGAGCTGGAAAAAGCGAGAGCGTAAAGTAGATGTAAAAGCTGAGTTCACAATCAAGGCAGACAATACACGGTATGTTGTTACTAACCTGAAGGGTTCTGCTAAATGGCTATACGACAGATGCTACTGTATGCGTGGTGACATGGAAAACCGATAAAAGAACAGCAATGGTTGTTCTCTGACCGCACCGGTTGCCATAAATGGTGGTCAAACCAGTTTCGTTTACTGATGTCTGGAATGGCCTATGTACTGCTGGAATACTTAAGAAGCGGTTACCACAAGCGCACGAAATTTGCTCGTGCCCAGATGCCTACATTGCGTAACCAGTTGTTGAAAATAGGTGCCGTGACTGTCCGCAACACTCGTCGGACCAGCATCCATATGAGCAGCAGCTTTCCCGATCAAAAGCTGTTTCTGGAACTGACGAGGAAGCTGGTTCCTGGATAACGGGGAATGTGCTGTTCCCGGCACGGAATAAACAATGGGGTAAGGGGGAGTTATGTCTGAATTTTGAAAAAATGGCTTTTAAAGGCTGAAAGCTTCCAAAATGACTGCCCGACAGAAACTGATGGACTAAACGTCAGCAGTTCAGACGTGGTGATGCAATATGCAGGTTAGGCGTGATTTGCACTTAGCAGGATTTTTAGTGGACACCGAGCAAGAGACCTTTAACACTCAAATCTTCATCAAGATCAGGCCAATGGATACCATCCCCCTCGCCAAGCAACTCCCAATTGTTGAGTTGTTGTTTGGTTCCATTTGAAAGAGATGGAAACCAAGAGATTGGTACGAGTATAACTCTGCCATCAACCAAGCTAACAATTAGCTCAGATTCAGAAAATTTAACATCTTGAGCTAATGGGTGCACCTCAACCTTTAAAGTATTCATTCCATGCCTCCAAGAATTTATCTTAATTTTTATCTACATGCTTTTGAAGCTCCCTTATCTCTTTGGCAGAGAATCTTGTTGAGCTTGCGAGCATGACAGGTTTTAAACAGAATTTTGCGAGAGCTTTGTCACGCTGAATATGAATATGGGCAGGTTCTCCATTTTCATTGGAGTAGAAGAAAAACCTGTATGGCCCGATTCTTAAAATAGTTGGCAATCTGAGCACTCCCATGGTTAGATCATTTAGAAAACAAAATATTGATGTTCGTCTGAGATCACATGATTATGAGTCATAAGATAGCTGATTCGTTCAATTTTTTCGATTTTTGTTTTAGCGCCTAACGCCTGGTTCGGCCGCCGCCGAAGGCGTTCGGGTGGAGTGGCGAAGCCACTGAACGAACTGAAACCATTTGTTATGTTACTATAATTCGATGCTTAAAGTTTAAGGGGTTTCCAATGCGTAAAAGTATCCTATCTTTAGCAATGGTTTTTATTTTGAACTCTTTTGTTTTGAACTCATACGGTATTGAAATATTTCTTAAAAATGGAAATATTGCTATAAAAGATATTAATTTTTTAAAGGTTATTACGCCTACTGATTTGCGCTTACAGTCAATAACTAATTTAACCATAAATGATTCTTTTTATAATCCATCTCATGGCTATATTACAAATATTGCAGTAACAACAGAAGATAGTTCTGATATTATTTTTCAAGTTAATGGAGAAGGTGTTGTTTCCGAAGGGTGTCAATATTCCTCTTGCGAACAAAGTACAGCTTCCTCAATAGCAGAACCTAATTATTTTGCAGGCGCATGTGAATATCCATCTAACAGGAAGGAAGAGACTTCTTTACTTGGTGCGAAAGATCGATATAAAAGAGTAAAAACCATTAAAGCATCGCCTTTCATATGTTCTTGTTGCAAAGAAAAGAAAACTAGCAAGAATACATTCAGAGCAGATGAAGAGATTATATGCAATGCATGCTATGGAGAAAAAATTAGTAAAGAGTGACTACTTTGTGCAACATAGCCGCAAAGCTGAGGGGCAGCGTAGCGGTCCCCGTCAAGTGAGTTGTTAGGTGGCGTGGTTATTGGCGGGAGAGTAAGGCTTGGAGCATTTCTTTGATAGCGGCAATATCAGAACCTTGCTGGTCAAGGCGCTTATCTTGCTGGTCAAACCGTTCGCTGGTTTCTTTGCTCTGTTGGTCAAATCTCTGGTGCATCTCACTACGGGTTTGACCAAGGCCGTCAACTACGTCAGTCAGGGTATTACGGATATGATCAATCTCTGTCGACTGAGGTTTGGATTTCGCACCCATGGGTTACTCCTTAATAAAATGTCAAAGAGGAACAGCATAGCAGAGACTGGCACAAAGACACCTAACGCCTGCGTGTGGGGTGCCGCCGCAGGCAGCTTGCTGCCGACACCACGCACTTGATACTTATTGAGCCTTCTCCCCAGCTTACTGAGTAAGCTGATAGGCGACCAAACCAAAAA
>NZ_JAHHPR010000694.1:0-1019 GCF_024606255.1 Endozoicomonas sp. SESOKO3 | reverse complement strand
CTCTGCTTCAGGCGGCAAGTCCTTTAACTCACCAGCCGCAGCTGGGGTGTATCAATGAGCTACCGTTTGCGAAAGCTTACCGAATATATCAGGGGCTGGATGGGTTACTTCAGAATAACCGAATATTACCGTCCTATATCGCTACTGGATCAATAGATACGTCGGCGTATTCGCTGCTGTTTTATCAAGCAGTGGCGTAAACCGAAAACCCGCTATCGAAATTTGGTCAGGTTGGGCGTTGATCACATCAAAGCCGCCGGGATCGCAATCAGTAGCAAAGGGTATTACCGGTTAAGCAAAACCTTTGCAACACAGCAGGCACTCAACGACAGTTACCTCGCACAACTTGGGCTTGTTTCGCTGAAAGACTTATGGATTAGGTTTCACTATCCTTGGTGAACCGCCCGGTGCGGACCCGCATGCCGGGTGGTTTGGGGAGAGCTGAAGAAAGATCAACTCTTACCCGATTAGCCATTACTCTCTCTCGCTCTACGACCAATTATCCAATGAGGGATAAATATTAAAATATCAATTATTACTACGATTAGAGATTTAATAAATGTCTGCATTGAACTTCTAGCTTCTACTTCAAGAGCTAATTTTCTTGCATCTTCTCTCTTTTTAGTAAGCTCTCCTTCTGGAGGTCTTTTTCCGGCTTCACCACAGCCTTCTTTACTATATTCTCCACATGAGGGTTTGATATTGTTCCAATATCTATCGTTATTGTTTAGACGCTTATAATCATGTGAAGACAAACCAAACTCTGGACTTACTACGCTAACTAAATTGTAAAGCATTATCCCAGATGTAACTGCAAAACATATGAGAGTTACAGAACATATAAGTAATGCGTAAATCTCAAGTATTGTTTTTCTCATTATTCTTCCTCAAGTTTATTCATATGCGAAAGGGCCAACGCCTGGTTTAGGTGCGCCGAAGGCGACACCTGGAACCAATTGGTACCTATTGAGCCTTCTCCCCAGCTTACTGAGTAAGCTAATAGGCGACCAAACCAAAAA
>NZ_JAHHPR010000693.1:0-1734 GCF_024606255.1 Endozoicomonas sp. SESOKO3 | reverse complement strand
CCGGTCGTATGATCGTAAAAATCTAACCTGATCGTTTAATTAAGTAGAATCTATAAAATTCGAGCCTTTCGCTCTGCTATTTTTCGGCCAACTCATCTTTTCATGTTGCCGTCTTATTCAAGGTTACTCCATGGATCTGACGGTAATATGCTTTCATGTCAGAAGATTGAGGACCAAACATTCAGTTAGCGCGACCTGCCGCTAAGTACTAACCCTTAATTACTTCGAATCCTTCAAGTGTAATAGTTCGATGTTTAACTAATTAAACAAAAACAACCATGAATTTCCGCCCCGTTCTCCTCGTCATAGGCCTGTTTCTGGTGATGTTATCAGTACTGATGCTACTGCCAGCCCTGCATGATTTCGTTATTGGCGCGGAAGGGGTTTATTCATTCACTTTGTCGGCCCTGATCACCCTGCTGGCAGGTGCACCGCTTTACTACTTTTGTCGTGTACCAGAATTCAATCTCAACCCAAGACAAATCTTCCTGCTGACCAATACCTCCTGGCTCACAATGAGTGCCTTCGCAGCCCTGCCTCTGTATATACAACTGGATATCAGTTATACCGACGCATTTTTTGAAACCATGTCCGGGATTACAACAACCGGTTCTACCGTGCTCAGTGGACTTGACCAGATGAATACCGGGGTGCTCCTGTGGCGCTCACTGCTTCAATGGCTGGGTGGCATTGGCTTTATTGTTCTGGCTGTTGCGGTACTGCCTTTCCTGAAAGTGGGTGGTATGCGCCTGTTCCAAAGCGAGTCTTCCGACTGGTCAGACAAGGCCATGCCTCGCTCAGGCAGCATCGCCAAGCGTATTGTTTGTATCTACCTGGGTATGACCGTTTTTTGTGCGTATCTTTATTTTCTGGGAGGCATGACTGGCTTTGAAGCCATCAATCACGCTATGACCACTCTTTCCACCGGGGGCTACTCAACTTCCGACAACTCTATGGCTCAGTTCCAAAACCCTTTCATTCACTGGGTTGCTATAGTGTTCATGATTTGTGGTTCTCTCCCCTTCGTTCTGTTTGTCAAATTCCTCAGGGGGGATCCTCACTCGATGCTGAGAGATAATCAGGTACAGGCTTATTTCAAGTTCCTGATAATACTCTGGGGGCTTTTCACTCTCTGGTTGTTTATCAACAGTGACTATTCTCTGTTCAAGTCTTTGACCCTGGTTGCCTTTAATACCGTTTCTGTTATCACCACGACAGGTTATGCATTGACGGACTACACCCTTTGGGGAGGATTTGCAGCCACCCTGTTTCTTTGCCTGACGGGTATTGGCGGTTGTTCAGGCTCCACATCAGGCGGAATAAAAGTTTTCCGTTTTCAGATTGGTGCACGCCTGTTGGGGATTCAACTGAAACAATTGGCTCATCCCAGGGCCTGTTTTGTACAAAGTTATAACGGCCATCAAATCAGCAGCGACATATTGAGATCCCTGATCGCTTTCTGTTTCTTTTTCGTACTTCTGACCACCATTCTCACCCTGCTTTTGAGCCTGCTGGGGCTGGATCTTGTCACCAGCCTAAGCGGTGCAATGACGGCCGTCACCAACGTTGGACCCGGACTTGGAGATATCATCGGACCAGCAGGCAATTTTTCATCGCTGCCTGATACAGCCAAGTGGTTACTGAGCGCGGGAATGCTGCTGGGCAGATTGGAAGTTATTACCGTTCTGGTACTCTTTACTCCAGCATTCTGGAAACATTGACAAGTTTACATCC
>NZ_JAHHPR010000692.1:0-10587 GCF_024606255.1 Endozoicomonas sp. SESOKO3 | reverse complement strand
CACGCTATCTGGCTGAAGTCCTTGCTGGGCAGGCACTTTCATGATTTTGCCGTGGTCGTTGTGACGTTGAAAAGGTATCTTGCACATGCTGCGCAGGCGAACCTCTACGAAAGTGGAGCTATTGAAGAAATCTCGACGCATAAGGCGAAAAGTGGAACCCGGCTGTTTGGTAATGTCATTTTATCCCTGATGAATGCAGGAAAGTCTCTGCTCTTACATACAAGGAAGCTGCTGGACTTCTGGGCAGATAATGCGAAACGTGAACACGCTGCACGAGACGGTTGTTCAGGGCGTACAAGATTGGGTCTTTGTGTTGTGGGTGGGGCTTAATGTCTACCCTAAGTGATATTTCTTACAGGAAAAAATATATAATATGAAGATTGCTATAGCAGGTACGGGATATGTTGGTCTTTCTAATGCGATTCTTTTAGCTCAATATAATGAAGTTGTAGCTTTGGATATACTTCAGCATAAAGTAAGGATGATTAATGATGGAGTTAGCCCTGTGGAAGACTCAGAAATTCAGAGTTTTCTGAGAAATGAAAGTCTTAACCTGCGAGCTACATGTAGTAAAAAGGAAGCATTTCAAAACTCAGATTTTGTAGTTATTGCAACTCCAACAGATTACGATAGTGAAACAGACCAGTTTAATACCAGTTCTGTTGAATCTGTCATTAAAGATGTTATGCTGATCAATCCGAGTGCAGTTATAGTTATTAAATCTACAGTGCCTGTAGGTTATACAAAGCGTATCAAAAAACAGCTTGGCTTTAATAATATCATCTTTTCACCAGAGTTTTTGAGAGAAGGAAAAGCACTTCATGATAATCTATATCCAGCACGTATAATAGTTGGCGAGCAATCTGAGCGAGCAGAACGTTTTGCTTATTTGCTTAAGCAAGGAGCAATAAAAGATAAAATTGATGTTCTTTTGACTAATTCTACTGAAGCTGAAGCAATAAAATTATTCTCAAATACTTATTTGGCAATGCGAGTTGCATACTTTAATGAGCTGGATACATACTGTGAAAGTCATGGCTTAGATACTAGACAGATAATAGATGGGGTTGGTTTAGATCCTCGAATAGGGAGCCATTACAATAATCCTAGTTTTGGCTATGGCGGCTACTGTCTGCCTAAAGATACAAAACAACTAAAAGCAAATTTTGATGTTATTCCTAATAATATTATCAAAGCCATTGTAGATGCAAACAAAACACGAAAAGAGTTTATTGCTGACTCTATAATAAGCCGTAATCCTAAAGTAGTTGGTGTCTATCGTTTAGTCATGAAATATGGCTCAGATAATTTTCGAAGTTCTGCTATCCAAGGCGTTATGAAGTGTATCAAGTCAAAAGGGATAGAAGTTATAGTCTATGAACCTACAATAGATGATGTCGAGTTCTCTCATTATAAAGTGATAAAAAACTTAAATGAATTTAAGAATAATAGCGATTTGATTATTACAAATAGAAAGGCTAAAGAGCTTGAGGATGTAATCGAGAAGGTATACACGAGAGATATATTTGGTAGTGACTAGGTTAAAAATTATTTTAGCCATACGTGAAATTAAAAAGAAATGGGTTCTGATGCTCACGCAGTCTTAAGAATATGCTCTAGAAAAAATGTAAAGATGCTTATTTATAGTGCTTATATATACATGTCTGATAAATAATTGGGGCGTACGTGAAAAGCGAAGTGTCTATTATAATTCCTACATCAAATCGTCTATATGCGATTAAGAAAACTATTGATTCATATATACAGCAAGATGGTGTACTCGAAATAATATACGTTGATGATGGTGGAACGGAGGGGTTAAAGGGTTTTTTGAATGAGAAAAATAAACTTCAGAAAAAAAACATATTACGATATATTAAAAAAGAAAATAAAAAAGGTGCTGCAGCTGCAAGAAATACTGGTATTGAAATAGCAGTAGGTAAATATGTCTTATTCGGTGAGGACGATGCATACCTTGATAAGGATTATATAAAGATCTGTCTTGATTTATTAAAGCGAACTAAAAGAGAGGATGTAATTGTTTCAGGGCAAATAGTTATGATGAAGCCCGCAGAAGATCTAGAGGCGAGCAAAAAGAAGTATTTTCAACAGGGAAAAACTTACAATGAAAAAGATTTAATTGATCTTTCAACCTTAACTATTGAATTTGGAAAAAAAATTTCAAATGATACTGTTTTTATTCCCTTTACCCATGCTTTATTTTTATCAAAACGAAGTTATTTAAGTAAATATATGTTTGATGAATATTATTTTCCAGGTAATGGCTATCGAGAAGAAACAGACTTTCAAATGAATTCATATGTCAACGGAGGCTTGTGCTTAATGACTGAAAGTGCACTTTGTTTCCATATGGCACGAACTGATGTAAGAACTGGTGGGCAGAGACAAAATAGACTAAAACAATATTGTTATTGTGTTAAATATAACTCCTACTTTTATAACAAGTATTATGAAAGATTCTCACAGAGATATGGTTTAAATTGGGGCTTGAAAGTTGCAAAGTTGTTGTTTGTTATTAATATGTTTCTAAAAATGTTTTTTTTACCGCTGATCAGAGTTGTTTTAAGATGAGGTGCTTAATAGTAACTCCATATAAAAAACAATATGGAGGTGTAGAGTCAGTAAATAAACTGATTGATAGAATATTAAGAGCCCGAGGGTGGGAGATTGAATACATAACTATTGAGGGGGAAGTTTCTTCTATATTAAAATATTTGGCTTTTTTTATGGGGCTGCCATTGATTACAGCAAGTAGACATAAGAAGAGTTTGGGCAGTTATGATATTGTAATTTGTAATGGCGAGTTTGGGTTCGGGATTGAACATGCCAATGTCTACAATATCCATCACGGCTCCTATTATGGTTATGGTAAATGCCTTATAGGAAGGCGTAGCTTAAAGCAATTCCTGATACATTTGCGGGGTAGTGTGCTTCAGAAATTTTCTGCAAAAGACAAGATTAATATTGCTGTATCAGACTACGTACAAATGTGGCTTGCAAAACAAAATATAGTCGTCGATGCACTACTACCAAACGCTGTAGAACTTCCTAAGTTGATTAACGATTTTGAAGAAAGAAATGGAAAGGGGCTTTTTGTCACATCTGATAATTATTATGCAAAGGGAATGGATGTCATTAACGAGCTCGTTTCTGAATACGGTCATTC
Organism: Endozoicomonas sp. SESOKO3; assembly: GCF_024606255.1. Taxonomy (NCBI): domain Bacteria; kingdom Pseudomonadati; phylum Pseudomonadota; class Gammaproteobacteria; order Oceanospirillales; family Endozoicomonadaceae; genus Endozoicomonas; species Endozoicomonas sp. SESOKO3. The sequence continues at coordinate 7,400 of NZ_JAHHPR010000692.1, read as the reverse complement.
GATAGATTATGTTTGCCCGCACTACGTCAGTGATCTGAAAGCAACTTATCTTGGGTTTATAGATAAAAGTGAAATGCAAGCTTTATACTCGCAATATAGTTATGTTATTTTACCATCTCGATTTGAAGGTATGAGTATGTCTCTTTTGGAAGCAATGGCAAATGGGACTCCAGTTGTAACGTCATTTGTTGGTAATGGAGAACAGCTTTACTCTATTGAGCCTTCATTAGCTGTATTCGGTTATTCTGCCAATGATTACAGTTCAAATATTAATAAAATATTAAATGATTGGAAAAGAATAAGTGGGCTGTGTCGAGATTTTGTTCAAACCCACCATTCTTATGAAATATATACTGAAAACTTTGAAAAAATATTTTTAGGAAATAAATCTGAAAATGTTTGTGGCTAAGTGGAATAATAATGTTATTGAAAGCTTGCAGGTTGATGGCATTAATATAGTGTTACCTTGGGGTGTTGAATTTGCTGATTCAAACTCATTTTATTCTTTAGAAAAAGGATATGGTCAAAGATATGAAGAACAAATAATAAAAAAATATAGTACTGCATCCAGATTTATTACAAAAAGAATTATAAAACTAAGTGAAGGGAAGTTTAAATTAAAAACAAATGATACAGCTGTTCATAGTTCAATATACAGAGAGCTTAGGCTAGAGCTACTAACTGATTCCTATTTAATGGATTTTGTTACCAGATACAGATTTAAAAAAGAAGTGGTTGGTTGTTTTGAAATTGGTGGGGAAGTCATACACCATACCGATAGTAACATATACTATCAGCATGAAGTAAGAAGTGTAACTGGTCATTTAGTTAACGGTAAGAAAATTGTTATTGAGATAGACGAAGTTACAGTTCCAGAAGGGATGAAGTGTGTGATGTATGTGAGAGACCAGGTAGGTGAGTGGGTTGTACATTGCCGCTTCATTCCAACAGGGCTGGCAAAAAACTCAAAAGATGTGATAAAAGTTTGTACAGATTGGGCAGGTACTAGACCATTGCCTGACAAACTTACAAAATACCTTTTGAGTAGTGAAGCTATAAAAAGATATCTTTGGTATAAGGCAGAGTTTAGGCCCTATAAATATAAACTGATAAAGTATTTGATTAATCTTAGTGCTTATTCAATGATTAAAATTCCTTGTGGAACGATATTGGATATGAAAACAAGGTTTTTTTTAGAATGAGAAAAAGAATTTCGGGATTAATAATTTTATCAGTCATTGAAAAGTTTTTTTTGGTATCTTCTCAGTTTCTAATTATCTATCTTATAAATAAAAGTTTAGGCGTTATGGCTTATGGTTTAGTCTCAGCGGTAGCCAGTACTTTTGTATTCTTTAATGTATTTAATGTGGCAGTAGAGAATATCTTATTAAGAAGAAGAGTTTCTAATATTGAAGTAATCGAGAAGGTTAATGACTATTTGTCTTTCTCTATAATAAAAGTAATTGCTCTTGGTTTATATTTATTTGTCTGCTATTTATTATTCTTTTTGAATTCTGATAAGTCAATTATTTTTGCGCTTCTTTCATTCTTCTTTATACAGACTTCTGATATATATAATTCAACAAGTTGTGTTTATAACGTATCTATATCGAAGCAATCTTCTGTAACCACAATGTCTGTGTATCGCTGCATATTTAACATAATACTCACAGTTCCAATACTATACTTCGATTCGCTGGCATACTTGGCGATGAAGGATTTTCTTGTCTTAGTTTTTTACACCTTTCTCTGGAGAGCATTCAATCCATTATTTAGAATAAAAGCTGGTACAGTGACTAAACTATTATTCAGTAATGAGTTCTATCAGCGTATTAAAAGTGACTTGAGAACATTTTCATTGTGGTCACATCTAAATGGCGTAGTTACATTTTTTATATATAAGGCGGATGTCTTTTTTTTGTCCATTTTTTCTACATCGACTATAGTTGGAAAATACTCAGTAGCTCTCGCTGTTGCAAATTTGTCAAACATCTTGCCGATGATTTTAAATCAACAGAATGTAGTAGTCTTATCAAATTGCAAATCTAAATCAGAGAGAAAAAAGGCAGAAGCATTCTTTAAGTCGATATATCTTGGTGTATCTCTGTTGATATTGGGTTTATTCTCATTGTTTGGAAGCTTTATTATTTCTATTCTAGTTAATGGTGAAGTAGAAAACCTGTATGTTGTATGCTTTTCTATAGTCATTTCTTTAGTTATTATGAAAATTATTCCTGGACTTATACTTTCTAGAATAACTGTAGAACATAGTTTAAGAGATATGTTTATTTCAGTAGCATTACCATCAGCTATTTTTTCGTTTTTTGTATATTTGATAGTTTCATATATATGGGGCTATTTATATTTGGCATTTTCCAATATTGCAGTGGCTATATGTTGGACATCATTACTTCTACTTCACTATAAAAAAATTTCACGGGCTTAGATAATTGTGTCAAGAAATATGCTGAGTATGCTAACAGCTAGCATACTAGATGATATTCAGTCAAAGACGTATAATGGTGATTATGATGCATTGAGATGGTACTATGGGTATTCATTTTTATTATTTACAATAACTAACCAAAAAAATTCTAATAAATATGACTATCTCAAAGAATATATTTTTACAAAAATAGACGATACCGATATATCTAATGCAAGCTTTCATTGGGAATTTAATAAGTACGCGTTATCATTTATCAACGATGATATTGTAAAAAAGCCATGTCTTAAAAAAATAAGAGAGTCTGAAAAATATAATGACTCGAAAGCTACTAACTGGATTCTTTTAAATACTGTATGTAAATTAAGGCGTGGGGAAATTAAGAAGTTACCATTGAAACTATTCGCTTATTTGAAATTTAGGCAAGATAGAGATGGTTTTATTTGGGATGCAAGGAAAGTTCGATCATCTCAATATCATGCATTTTCTTCATTTTTACTTTACGAAATATACAAAATCACAGGTTCAAAGAATATTGAAAGAAGATTTTTTAAGTCAGTTAGAATTACTGCACTATTGACTTTGAATTCAGGAGAATTTAATTATCTAGGTAGAGGGCAGTTCCAAACATTTGGCTATGGTCCTGCTTTTTACAGTTTATATGCTGCATACAAGGAAACAGGAGATGAGGAGTATAAGCGAGCTGCAAATTTGATTTTGTCAGTCATATCCTCAAATATTGAAAACGATCATATTCCTCTTGTTTTAAATGAGTGTTCAAGGTTCACAACCAGTAATTATGAATTTGATTCATTGAATCATATTGGTTGGTATCCTTATAATAATTTTATTGATTACTCATTCTTTTTGTTGTATTTTCTGGATAGAGCTAAGGATGAGTTAGGAGATGTCAGTCTAAACAATATATCTAGAGAGCATATATTGAGAGAGCATTATTTAAAAAGCTCAGGTTTAAGAATTGTAGAAAAAACAAACTATTCAGCTGTATTTGGTAGTGTCAAAGGTTTTATAACTAATGGCTTGCCAATTCCATATTTAGAGTCGAGGGGCCGACGATGTACACCTGTTTTAGGTGGTGAGCAGTTTACAAAGTCACTTTACAAATCAAATATGATTTCTCTTCCTTTAGATAGAAAAAAAAAACCTCCATCTAATAGTTTCTTCTTCAATAGTAATAGTTTGATACTTTATTCATGGGCAGGTTTAGATATCTATCGGTATAAAATAACTAACTCTTGTATTAGTATTTTGATTTCATCTCTTAGATTATTTAAGCCGAGCTATCATATTAGTCTATTTGGGAAAGTAGTTATTAATAATGGTGTAACCAAGGTTGAATATGAAAATATGGTTGTCTATTTATATGCTGACATTTTAAGTATAAATCGTGGGTACTCTGCCTCTGGTGTTTTTAATGTGATTCAATTGACCTCTAAAAAAACACCTATTAAAATTGACTTTAAATTTTTTAAAAAATGATGAGTGTAAGTGTTATAATCCCTACATATAATAGGGTTGATCTTCTCGAAAAATTATTGATTTCGATTGTAAATCAATCACATGCTGTCAATGAAGTGCTAATTGTAAATGATAATTCAACTTGCCCCTATGAGTATGAAATAACTGTTTCTAAATACAGAGAACTGCTGAATATTAAATATATATATTTAAATGTTTCTAAAGGAGCGCAGTATTGTAGAAATTTGGGATTGAATATCGCTACTACTGATTGGGTCTGCTTTGTGGATGATGATGATTACTGGGGTAGAGATAAAATCAAAAATCAACTTAAAATTGCAAATAAAAATAAAAAGGCTGGTTTGATTTATTCTTGGGCTTATATCGTAAATGAAAGTGAAGAAAAAATTGGTGAATATCGATATGTTGTTGGTAAAAATTCAAGAAAAGAAATTCTTGATTCTTGTTTTATACCGTCTCCCACTGTTATGGTAAAAAGAGAAGACTTAATTGCATTAGGTGGCTTTGATGAAGGGCTAGTATCATGTCAAGACTGGGATACTTGGATTCGTCTTATATTTAGTGGGGTGGAGGTCTATGTTAGTCAGAGCTATGATGCATATTATTTAAAACATTCTCGATCATCTATTGGTACTTCATCTAAAGCTTTACATGGCTATTCAAGGGTTTATAAAAAGAACTTACTTAAGTTCTGTCACAATTATAAGTTTTTGCTTTCTGTGATAAAATTCTTTGTTAAGCACCCTAAACTATTAATATCTTAAAGCCATGAAATTTAGATTATTTTTATTATTATTTTTAGGATTGTTTTGCTCAGTAGCTATCTTATTTAATGATTACTCAAAATTTCCGATTGATGTGATTTTATTTTCACTTATCGTTTTATTATACTTGCTGGAATTTCTGTTCCGTTTAAATGGACAGAAATTAACAGTTGTTGACTTGTTTTTAATCTTTCTATCTTTATACATAGTATTTGGGTTTTATCTTTATTCGATTCCATTCATTAGTTTTAATCTCTCGGAACTAATTAGTGTTAATTTTGGTGAAAACGAAAAAGTTATCAAATTAATAAAGATGGTCTATCTTTTTATTATTTTGGTGAACTATGTTTTTTTAAGGGCCGAAGCTAAACCATTTGCTTCTTTATCATATTTTGATGATGGTTCTAAGTACTGGGATCTTACTGCATTCATATTGTTGTGTGCTTCTTTATTTTATTGTATTTGGCTATATAATATCACGGCTGGTACATATATTCATTTTTCAAAATTAGATGGATCATATTTTAACAGACTTGGCTGGTTAATTGTCTTAACCAGCTCGGCGATAACATTGTTTCAAATTAAAAATAAACCTCTAAAAAGTTTTTTCTTCTATCTCTTGTCAGTACTGTTGATTTCAATTCTAATATTATTGTCAATTAGAATTTATGCTGCCGCTATTCTATTCGGTATGCTATTGAACATGCAAATAAGAGGAGTAGTGCTGAGAGTTAAGCATCTAGTAATCATTTTATTTGTATTTTTATTGATTGTTAGCCGCTCAGTATTTAGATTTCAAAACTTTGATTTAACTAATATGCCTCTTTTTTTAATCACCGTTCTAGGTGAGTTTATTATCCCGAATGTTTCTAATTATTATTTTTTCTCAAATGATGTTGGATATAATCAGCCGTTCTCTTTTCTGGATATTTTTTCTCAATCTTTACCCTCAGGTTATCGATTAGAACCTTTTTTGTATGAATTTAGAGATCAATATATAGCACTAGGAAGTCATCCTTGGATAATTGGTGGTATTTCATTTGTTGGGCAGTTATATTTCTACTTTGGTCTATTTTCCATAATAATATATGCTGCATTTCTAGTTTTCTTGACAAAGTTAAGAGCAAATATTTTGTTTGGAAAGTTTTCAATTTTTTTGTGTGTACTTCCACCATTAGCAATGGTTCTACCGAGAATGGAGCTTTGGACTCTAAGGGCATGTTTGATAAATTTGATCTTTTTTGCTTTGATTAGAGTCATAGTTCCGAGAAAGACGGTTACTTTCAAGGAAGATGTCACCTCAACTTGCACAGCTAAATCTTAATGCTACTGATTCTCTGATTGTTTATGGTTAAGCCATACCTCTAACGGTAACTGCCACTTTCTGGTTTCGCGTCATCCTTAACATAACCGCAGACAAAAAAATCATGAAAGCCTCTAAAGCCGCGATCAATACCTCTAAAACATAAAGTTTATGATAATTTTTGATTCTATTATTAAAAGATTACAAGCAAGTGGGGGAATATCTGTATATTTCGAAAACTTGTTGGATGGTTGTGAAATAAACAAAGTAGAGTATGCAGTTTTACCAAAAAGTAACGAGTGTAATCGGCCCTTAGAAAGGTATAGGGATTGCCTAGTGAATGAGCTGGGTGGTGTGTTTCACTCTAGTTATTATAGATTGCCGAGTGCTAGTAGTTTGAAAGTTGTAACTACTGTACATGATTTTACTTATGAGAAGTTCAGGAATGGTCCTGCTAAATGGGTTCACAGTTGGCAAAAAAACAGAGCAATTCAGAATAGTGATCTGATTATTTGTGTTTCTCAGAATACGGCAAATGATCTGATGAAAATATGTCCTGTTGACCATGAGCGTATACGAGTCATTTACAATGGGGTGTCTGATGCTTATAAGCCACTTTATTTTGAAACTAAAACTAATGACTCTGTACTTTTTATCGGTGCTCGTGTTGGTTATAAGAACTTTGATATCGCAGTTAAAGCTGTTTCTAAGGTTGATGATTTAAAACTGCGTATTGTTGGTGGCGGTGTACTTTCATTTAAAGAGCAAAAACTTTTAGAAGAACAGCTTCCGGGTCGTTTTACTTGGCTTGGTAGATTAAGTGATGAAGCTTTAAATAAAGAGTATAATTCTGCTTTTGCTTTGCTTTACCCTTCGAGTTATGAAGGCTTTGGCATTCCTATTGTTGAGGCTATGAAAGCTGGCTGCCCTGTTATTGCAGTGAATGTTTCTTCAATACCAGAAGTGGCTGGTGATGCTGCAGTTTTAGTAGACCATCCTAAAGTAGATACTCTGCGAATTGCACTTATAGAAGTACTTAACCATAGGAATCAATTGAAAATTGCTGGTTACAAGCAAGCAAAAATGTTTTCTTGGGATCGTTGTTTTCAAGAAACTTTATCAGTGTATAATGAATTAATGTGAAATATTTATAGGATTAATGAAATATCTAAATCTGTTTTGATGTTGTGGGTTAATCTAAATTTCAATTACTAATGCTGTTTATAAAAAATTGACACATATTATATCTATAACAAAAAATAACTAATCAATTTTAAAATGTTGTAGGTATAGTTACTGTTGATGAAGTATCAAATGATAATTATTAAAAGTATCGGTAACTTTCAAGGTAGATGTCGCCTCAACTTATGCAGCTAAATCACAATGC
>NZ_JAHHPR010000691.1:0-1083 GCF_024606255.1 Endozoicomonas sp. SESOKO3 | reverse complement strand
TACTCATTCGGCTGCGCTGCTTCTCATAATCCATTCCACCCACAACCGTCAGTACGTTCAGGGGCAGGTATTTGGTCAAGGCTTCAGCATCCTGACCAATCTGCAATGCCAGTTCTCGGGTAGGGGCAATGATGACCGCACGGGGTTCACCAAGATAGCGTTGATCCGGTGGCGGGATATCGATCAATTGTTTGATGGTGCTGACGAGAAAAGCGGCTGTCTTGCCCGTACCGGTTTGAGCTTTACCAATAGCGTCTCTGCCAGCCAGTGTGCTGCCCAGTACTTCTGCCTGAATGGGGGTGCAGTACTTGAAGCCCAGTTCCTGGATGGCTCTCATCAGTGGGTCAGGCAGATCAAAGTCATGAAAGCGGGTTTTACCCTGTTCGGGCTCTACCTGGAACTGGCTGATATGCCAGGAGGGTTCGGTCTTCTTGTCGTCTGAGCGATGAGAGTTGTGAGAATGATTACGTCGAGCAGTGTTCCGAGACTTTGGGTTTCTGGATTGAGTGCCGACAACTTTACTGTTTTTCTTCCCGCGCGGGGGCTTGGAATAAGGATTTTTTGGTGCCGGTATAGACTTTTGCCCACCGGATGAAGGCGCTTTTTTCTTTCTGAAAAGACCTAGTAATCCACTCAATGCTTTAATCTCGTTGCAATACTATATCGTTATCCCGGCCTGCAGCTTGGGGCTGACATGTCCTGAGTGCGTCTCGGGACCGGGGATTGAATCTGCTGACGACGGGTATCTCGGCCCTGGTGTTAAAAAGTCGGGCAAACAGAAAGAGAAAGAGGCCTTCAGGTAGCTGTCTGTTAACAGTCAGGTATCTGCTCAGCAGCAGTGCGCCGCAGGAAACTGGATTCAAAAGGCTGCGGCATTCCAAAAGGATTCTAAGGTATCTGGCGGGTGATTGCTAAATTGATTGCTCATAGGTGTCGCTATCGGGATGGTTGTCCTGCTCTTCGCTCTTTCTTTTGCGCATGTAGAATTTGTTCAGCTTGTCCTTTTTGCTGACTTTTCTCTTTTTTCTGCTGAGATTGCTATTGAGCTCCGGACAGAAGCCAGAGAAATTTTTATTGCTGCTG